>JAYELX010000513.1:0-8166 GCA_034717875.1 Chloroflexota bacterium
TGAACCATCTAAAGGCGCAATGATAATAGAACAAATTCGATACGTAATTGCGCTCGTAGAGTATGTATCGGAAAATGGACATCGTTATGACCGCCACAATAATCCTCCCAGAGTGGTTGATCAGCAGCGCGCTTCAACCGCCAAAACATAATTGGGGCCTGCGCATCCAGGGGGACACGATCACAAATGCGGCCAGCAACGATCATCTGCGCCGAAAATACCCAAACGACCAAATCATAGCAGCGCCGGGCAAAGTGTTGTCGCCCGGATTCGTGAACACCCACACCCACATCTACGGGGTCTTAGCGCACGGCATCCCGCTGGAAAATGCGCCCTCGGGTTTCTGGCCCTTCCTGGAGGACTTTTGGTGGCCGCTGGTCGAAAACCAATTGGATCACGAAATGATCTGTGCCGCCACCGATCTGCGCTGCGCCGATATGCTTGCCAGCGGAGTCACAGCTTTCTACAACTGCACCGAAGCTCCGTTTGCGCTGCCGGGTTGCCTGAACGCCCAAAAAGAGCGCGTTTTGCACAGCAGCATGAGGGGTATTCTATCATTCGAAGCCACTGAGCGCGTCAGCAAAGCCAACGGGCAGCTGGGACTGAAAGAAAACGCTGACTTCATCGCGGCCTGCAACCGGGAAGGCGGCCTGGTATCCGGCCTGATGTGCATCCACACCACCTTCACCTGTTCGCCTGAATTCATCCGCCAGGCATTCGACATGGCTCGCGAGAGAAACGCGCTCCTGCACGCCCACGTCTCAGAGGGCACTTACGAACCCGAATACACATTGAAGAAATACGGTCTGC
The DNA here is from genome assembly GCA_034717875.1 of Chloroflexota bacterium. Lineage (GTDB taxonomy): Bacteria > Chloroflexota > Anaerolineae > Anaerolineales > UBA11858 > JAYELX01. The sequence continues at coordinate 811 of JAYELX010000513.1, forward strand.
GCCCCCTGCGATTCTACAACTCGCTGGGCGTCGCCGGCCCGGGGCTGCTGGCCTCCCAATGCGTCCACCTGGACGCAGCTGAGATGGACATCATCGCCCAGAAAGGCGTGCGCGTCAGCCACCAGCCGCTCTCCAATTGCGAGGTGGGCGGCGGCATTGCCCCCATCCCCGAACTTTCTGATTTGGGTGTTTCAATGGGATTAGGCAGCGACGGCTATATCGACGATTTTTTCGAGGTGATGAGGGCCGCTTACCTGATTCACAAAGCCCACCATCGGGATCCCAGGGTAATGCCTGCTCATCTGGTCTGGCAGCTGGCCACCGAGGGTGGTGCGCGTGCCCTCGGCCTCAAGAAGGTTGGTCGGCTCGCACCCGGATGGAAAGCAGACCTTCAACTCATAAACGCAAATCTCCCCACCCCGCTGAGCGAGCACAACCTTTTCGAACAATTGCTGCTCTACCGCAGCGCCAGCGATGTCAGCATGGTAATGGTGGATGGGATTATGCGCGTCCAAAACGGGGAAATCATCGGCGTTGACCGGGATGACCTGCTGTCGAAAACCAGGGCCGCGGCGGAACGCTTGTGGTCGAAAACTCATTCTACAGACATGGAAAGCTACCGCATAGAAGTCCGAGCGTCGTTGAACATCAGTCTGGCTGATGAGGATGCTGAAATTGACCCAGTGCCTACCGCAGCAGGCGGAATGCTGCCAGAACCCGAATTAGACCAATTAAGCGAAATCATTAGAGCATTCAACGACTTATGGGGAAATGTCGATTGGCAGGACGGTGACAAAATACGTAAAATCATCAGTGAGGAAATCCCCGCAAAGGTAGCAGAGGATAAAGCCTATCAAAACGCGATCCGAAACTCGGACAAACAAAACGCCCGTATCGAACACGACAAAGCCCTGCAGCGGGTTCTGCTCGATATGATCACGGATCAGACTGAGCTTTTCAAGCAATTCAGCGATAACGATAGCTTCAAGAAATGGTTGTCAGATATGGTCTTCTTGCTGACTTATCAAAACCCGCAAGACAGACCTGATCGACATACTGCTGGAATCGCAGCGTGAAGCCGTCTGCCACGCAAACCATCAATCATCAACCACTACCAATTTTTGCAGCACATTAATGAGCACACCAACGGCTTGCTGATATTCCGCCAGCGAAGTATGCTCGTTGGGCCTGTGGTCGAGGCTCGAATCCCCCGGGCCGTAGGCGACGGCTGGGCAGCCCCACACGGGCGCGACGATATTCAGGTCGGCAGTACCAGTCTTGACCACGAATCCCGGTCTACTGCCTTCGGCGCGGATTCCCCCCAAAAATGCGCGTATCAGAGGGGAGTTGCGCCCGGCTTTGTAAGCTGGGATGGGAAATCCGATCACTTCGATGGAAACCTTGAACGGAGAAGAAGCTATTAGAATTTTCTTAAGTTCAGCGTACCATTGTTGAGGCTTTAATCTCAGGGGCAAGCGGGTGCTGATTTGAAGTGTCGCTGTTTCTTCGAAATCTTCTTTCTTTGATGAAAACCCGCTCAAGGTTGGGCTGACTTGTTCGAAAACGCGTTCCCGCCCGGAGTTGAATTTGTCTACCCAGGTGGTGATGCGCTTCCAGACTTCGATTGCGGCTTCGGGCGCGCTCTGGCTGGGGCCGGCTGAGTGCTGCATTTGGCAACCCACACTAACTTGCGCCCTTGCGCTGCCTTTATATCCCAAGGTGACGCGGTTCCAGCGGGATGGTTCCCCGATAATGGCAAAGTCGGGTTGATATTTATCCACAATGTGCCGCGCTCCGATGGACTCGCGTTCTTCGTCGATGGCGCCGATGACGATAAATTGCCAACCCTCCACAGCCCCCACGGCGGCAACCGCATCAACAAAGGCGGATAGGGGGCCTTTAGCGTCTACACTGCCGCGGCCGTGGAGCACCATCACCCCTGCCCCCTTGCCCGCTCTGCGTGCATCCGCATGCACGTCTTGGCGTTCCTCGGGGAGAGGGGAAACGCGCACCGGAATCTCGCCGGGCACAGTGTCAATGTGCCCCAACAATATGATCTGCTTCGAACCATCTCCCATCACACCGATGGCGTTGCCGACTTCATCGCTGTAGGCATGCCCGAAACCTAATTCATCCATGCGGCCAATCAAATATTCCACCGCAGCGGATTCCTGGCCGGAGGGACTGTAATGGCGGACAAGGTTAATTAATGTTGTTGGTTCCATAAGTATTAAAGTCAGAATGCAGAATGATGAATGCAGAAGTATGAATGATGAATGCAGAATGATGAATAACCTATTCATCATTCATACTTCTTCATTCTGCATTTGTCTACTGCATTTGCCTACTCCACCAGCACATCACGCAGGGCTTTGACGACTTGATCCAACTGCTCGCGCGTAATCACCAACGGCGGTAACAGGCGGATCACGGTCAAACCTGCGGGCAGAGCCAACACGCCGCGCTGCATCAATTCGGATAAATAGGGGGCTACTTTTTGTTTGATTTGAATTCCGATCATCAAGCCCATGCCGCGCACTTCACGAATAAGTGGGGATTCAATTTTGTTTAGTTCATCCAACAGATACGCGCCCAATTCGGCCGAGCGTTGAGGTAGGTTTTCATTTTCGAGCACGTCCAAGACAGCCAGAGATGCAGCTGCGGCCAATGGATTGCCGCCAAAAGTCGAACCGTGGATGCCTGGGGGAAATTCGCGTAGACGTTCCCCGATGATGGTTGCGCCCATGGGAATTCCTCCAGCGATAGATTTCGCCAAACAGAGCAAATCGGGCTGCAAACCGTGGTGCTCCAAAGCAAACATTTTTCCAGTGCGGCCAAATCCGGTTTGTACTTCGTCGATAATGAGTAAAGCTCCACGCTGATGGCAGGTTTCTTGGGCGCCAAGTAGATATTCTGTTGTGCCCGGGTTAACGCCACCCTCACCCTGGACTACTTCCAATATAACCGCGGCCGTGTTTTCGTCCACTGCCGCGTCGAGCCTTTCTAATTTGTTATAGGGTACGTGTTTGAATCCGGGAATTAAGGGTTGAAAAGGCATCCGGTACTTTTTCTTCCAGGTGGCCGAGAGCGCGCCCAGCGTACGCCCGTGGAAACCGCGCATCGTGGCAATAATATCATTGCGTTTAGTACTGTAGCGCGCAAATTTGAAGGCTGCTTCCACAGCTTCAGTACCTGAGTTGCATAAAAAAGCACGCTGCATTCCTTTTGGAGACAGGCTCACCAAACGGGCAAGCAGTTCCGCTCTACGGTCATTGTAAAATGATTCGGGGCAGGTAATCAAGTGTTCGGCCTGTTCGGCTATTGCTTGCACAACCGCGGGATGAGAATGGCCCACGTTGGCCACGCCGTGTCCGCCGACACAATCGATATACTCATTGCCCTGGTCATCCCAAAGGGATGCGCCTTGCCCGCGCGTTATGGTTAGATCACGTTTGGAATATACGCCGGAGGTGTGTTGGGATTCAATCGATTGGGTATTTTGCATATTTAATTTCCTCTCATGCTTCTGTTTTCTGTATTTTGGGTCTCTGGGAACTTACGGGGTAGATTTGTCAAGTCACAATTTTTCGCATCTAATCGCTCTGCGTGCCTGCGGCAACACGAATTTTCGCCAATTTTTTCTTTTTATTCAAGCTAATTCGTGAAATTCGATGCCAATACTCTTTCTACCCCGTAAAATCCTAAAGAGCCTGTATTTTATAGTGCTCTTGAAAGCTACGATAAATTAATTTGCTTTTGTGTAAAGCTCGAATTGCAGCGACTGCTGCCACTGCCGCGGAGAGCGTGGTCAACAAAGGAACTTCCATACGAGTGGCCGCAGTGCGAATTTTGGCCCCGTCAGTGTGGGTTTGAGGACCCAGGGGAGTGTTCAAAATTAGATTCACTTTGCCAGAATGGATCAAATCCACCACGTGGGGCGACCCTTGCGAAACTTTCTTGATGGCTTCTACATCTAAACCTACCCGCTGGAAATACGCTGCGGTTCCGGATGTGGCGTAGAGTTCGAAATCCATCCGATGCAAATCGCGGGCGATTTTCAGGGCAGCTCCTTTGTCGAAGTCGTTAACGCTGACAAGCACCGCTCCCTTCAGAGGGAGAGCCATCCCAGCAGCTTGTTGCGACTTGGCGAAGGCGTGCCCAAAATGCGATGCATGCCCCATCACCTCGCCGGTAGAGCGCATCTCCGGACCAAGTACAGCATCACTGCCAGGCAATTTTTTGAAGGGCAGCACCGCTTCTTTGATGAAGAACCCGTCCACAGGGGGCTCTTTGGTCACGTCCAATTCCTCCAATGTACGCCCGGCCATTACTTGCGACGCGATCCAGGCCAAGTTGAGGCCAGTGGCTTTACTGGCGTAAGGCACAGTTCGTGATGCGCGCGGGTTGACCTCCAGCACGTAGGCGATATCGTCTTTGAGGGCGAATTGTACATTCATCAGGCCGCGCACATTCAGAGCCAAGCCCAATTGTTGGGTGTAATCGCGCATGATATCTACATGATAGGCGCTGACTTTATACGGCGGCAGCATACAGGCCGAATCGCCGGAATGTACTCCAGCCTCCTCGATATGCTGCATCACCGCGCCGATAACGACTCGCTCGCCGTCTGACACCGCGTCCACATCAACTTCGTAGGCATCTTCCATGAAGCGGTCAACCAGCAGGGGTTGGCCGGGGGCGGCGTTCAGGGCTTCGGCGACAAAACCAGCCAACTGGCTCTCGTCGCTGACAACGGCCATCGCTCGGCCTCCCAGCACGAAGGATGGCCGCACCAGCAGCGGGTAGCCGATGCGCTCGGCCACGGTGCGCGCTTCCTCTAGCGAGTGGGCAATGCCGTTTTCGGGCTGGGGAATATCCAGTTCTTCGAGCAAGGCAGAAAACTGTTCCCGATCTTCGGACAAGCGGATGGATTCAGGGGATGTGCCCAGAATAGGAACGCCCTCGGCCTCAAGCCTTGCGGCTAAATTGAGCGGAGTCTGGCCCCCAAACTGGACAATGACCCCTTCGGGCTGCTCCCGCTCGACAACGTTAAGCACATGCTCCAAGGTCAGCGGTTCGAAATACAGCCGATCAGCCGTATCGTAATCGGTGGAAACCGTTTCCGGGTTGCAGTTGAGCATAATAGTCTCGTAATTCATTTCGGCGAGAGCAAAGGATGCCTGGCAGCAGCAGTAGTCAAACTCGATGCCCTGACCAATGCGATTCGGCCCACTGCCCAGGATGAGAACTTTGGGACGGTCGGTTGGGCGGGCTTCGTCTTCCCTTTCGTAGGCGCTGTACAAGTAAGGGGTTTGGGCTTCGAACTCAGCAGCGCAAGTGTCGACACGTTGGAAGGTGGGAAGAATGTTGAGTTCTTTGCGGAGACTTCTGATGGATAATGCAGAATGATGAAGGATGAAGAATGAATATAGAATGCGGGCGAGATGAGAGTCGGCGAAACCGAGTTGCTTTGCTCGATGCAGCAGGATTTTCAATTCATCATTCTGCATTCCGCCTTTTGCATTTGTTTTATATTCTGCAATCCGCAATCCGCATTCCACAATCGCCCCCAGTTCGCCTAAAAACCAAGTATCATACCCCGTCCTGGCAGCGATCTCTTCGGGAGAAGTACCTGCTTGAAGAGCGCGATACACCTTGAAAAGACGGTCTGCGGTAGGGGTATCCAAATCTTCGAGAGCCGGCGCATCCACCGGGTCGCGGTTCGGCCCCGAGCCATCTAAGGCATCCACTCCAATCTCCAATGATTGCACCGCTTTGTGCAGCGCTTCGGGGAAGGTGCGCCCCAGGGCCATAACTTCGCCGACTGATTTCATTTGCGGGCCGAGAGTCGGGTCCACACCAGGGAATTTCTCAAAGGCCCAGCGCGGAATTTTGACGACCACATAATCGAGCGAGGGTTCGAAGGCGGCCTGGGTTTCGCCGGTGATGTCGTTGGCGATCTCATCGAGAGTGCAGCCAACAGCCACCAATGCGGCAATTTTGGCAATCGGAAAACCGGTAGCCTTCGATGCCAGCGCCGAAGAACGGCTGACGCGTGGATTCATCTCGATAACCACGGTGCGGCCGGTGCGGGGATTGACGGCGAACTGCACATTCGAACCGCCGGTCTCAACGCCCACAGCGCTCATCACCTGTCGAGCCAGATCGCGCAAACGCTGGTATTCGGGGTCGGTCAGAGTCTGCGCCGGGGCCACGGTGATGCTGTCGCCGGTGTGTACACCCATGGGGTCGAGATTTTCGATGCTGCACACGACCACAAAATTATCGGCATTATCGCGCATGACTTCAAGTTCGTATTCTTTCCAACCGAGAACCGATTCTTCAATCCAGGCCTGATTAATGGGGGATGCAGCGATGGCCTTGCGGATGGCTTCGGGCAATTGGGAGTGATCATAAACCCAGGAAGCACCGCTGCCCCCCAGAGCGAAAGAAGCGCGCACGAGCAGAGGATAGCCGGAATCCGCGGCAAAGGATTCTGCTTCCGAGAGCGAATGCGCCGCCGCCCCTGTGGGGATGGGGACACCCGCTTCCAGCATAGTCTGGCGGAACAGCCGCCGATCTTCGGCAGCTTTGATAGCTTCGATAGAGGCACCCAGCAGCTTGACGCCGTATTTCTCCAGGACGCCATTTTCACTCAGCGCAAGAGCCAAATTTAGCCCAGTCTGTCCACCAACGGTGGGCAACATGGCGTCGGGGCGTTCCTGGGCAATTATGGCTTCCAACGCTTCCGGGGTCAGCGGCTCGATATAGGTGGCGTCGGCGAGTTCCGGGTCGGTCATGATCGTGGCTGGGTTGGAGTTGACCAACACCACGCGGTAGCCCTGTTCACGCAGCGACTTGACCGCTTGCGTGCCGGAGTAATCGAATTCGGCTGCCTGACCGATGACGATAGGCCCAGAGCCGGGGACGAGGATGGTTTGAAAGTCGTTTCTTTTAGGCATGATTCAGTTATTGAATATCGCTAAGACCTCACCGTCCAATAAACCTCACAGGTTTTTTTGATGATTGTTTGCCTATAAACTATGGGCTATAAAAAGTGTTGTTCTTTGAGAATTCTTATGGAAACCTGTGAGGTTTTCGATGATTGCGAATTCTAAAGAATATCAAAGAATTGGGGTGGTTCACGGTTAAGGTAACACTTTTTGTAAAATATCTCAGCGCCGGTCGAGTGTTTTCGCTGTAGTTTTGCGAAGCACGCACAGCGACCAAAAATGTATCGAGACCTAGCGGCCTAATACAGCAATATTCCCTTCAATAACCCGCAAACTTGGTCTCGATACAAATTCTCCGCTAGCGCTCCGAATTCACTCGACCGGCGTTTGCTCTATTACTCGA
>JAYELX010000514.1:0-8088 GCA_034717875.1 Chloroflexota bacterium
TAACCACCGAGGAGATTCTTCGAACAAAAGAGACCCTCAGAATGACACTCCCAAAGTGCGATAAAAACCTCTGCGTCTCAGCGACTCCGCGTCTCTGCGTTAAATCCTTCAAACCAACCTCCACACAGCCCAATATCCCGAAAGGATAATCAAATGAAACAAGACCGTGCCCTGCTGGGTATATTAGCAATGATTGCATTGTTGATCATTGTATCCCTAACCCTCTTCTTCACCCGAGGGGGGAATCAAGAATACGTAACAGATGACACCCCCGAAGGAGTCGTGCGAAATTATGTCTTGGCCCTGCACAAAGAGGATTACGAACGAGCTTACGGCTATCTCCAAGATGAGGATGGAAAGCCCAGTTTTAGCGAGTTCCGAGCAGAATTCGTCGAATCGACATCGAATATAAAAAACACCGGCTTACAAATAGACTCGACAGAACAAACTGGTGACGATGCAACCGTGCGGTTGACCATCATCCGTGGGGGCACAGAACCCTTTGAGCGCGCCTGGAACGAGAGCAACGACGCCTGGCTGACCCTTCAAAAAGGGGGTTGGAAAATAACCTACTTCCCTCACCCATACTGGGGCTGGGATTGGTACACAGAATAAGTATCATCTCAATATTTCGGGGCAGCTCAAGCCGGTCTTCGCGAAGCACACTTCTTGAGTGCCCGACCGTGCGTGGGTGACTCGGTCACGCCGTCGCCGGAGGCGCGCACAGCGAGGCGGGCCTTGCCGTAGGCACGCAAAGCGCGGCCAGAACGGTCACAGCTAAATTGCCCTTACTTTTTGATAAGATACCAGAATAGGAGCATAAAATGAAAACCATCCGCCGCCTATACCGATACATCGTCGCCTTTATCAGTCTAGAAGTTGTCCTGTGGGGATTGATCAAACTAGCCAGAGCCACCTTTGCCGGAGAAATCATTGGAGGCAATGTCAGCCAATTGGCCGGGTCGCTATCCCTCATTTTGGTCGGCGGGCCCGTTTTCCTGCTGCACTGGCTCCCGGCCCAACGGAGTGCGCAGGAAGACGAAGAAGAATACTCCAGCCGCATCCGGGCATTTTTCCTCTATGGCGCGCTTCTGGCCACACTCATCCCCATCGCACAGAACGCGCTGGGACTTATCGATCGAGCCTGGCTTCAATTATTCCAACTCTCCACCCAATCCGCCATCCTAGTACATTCGCGAAACTGGATCGACAACATCATCGCCATAATCATGAATGGATTGATTGCGGGCTACATTTATTATATAAAGCAAAAAATTTGGGAAGAACCACCATCGGGGAAAGCTTTCGCTGAAACGCGCCGCCTATATCGATACCTTTGGGTACTTTATAGTTTAGCAATGCTCGTCGCCGGCATCTCGCAAGTTCTGCAATACACTATCACTCTGGCAGAGACAATTGGTAGCGGGCCGCAAGCCGCATTGGCAAACGGTCTCAGCCTACTAATTATCGGCACCCCTTTGTGGGTCTTCGCCTGGAGACAAGTTCAAGCATGCCTCGACCACCCCGGCGAGCGAAAATCTCTGCTGAGGCTGATAATCCTATACGCCCTAAGCCTGATCGGAGTGGGGGGCGTACTCGTTCCAGCAGGACTTGTTCTCGACGCCGTCTTTCTAGCAATGTTAGGGAAAAGCTTCTCTTTGATCGATTTCCTCACCGAAATCAGCAAACCCCTATCAATCGGCATCCCTCTGGGCGGTGTGTGGTTCTATTACGGGCGCACGCTGCGAGACGAAATCGCCATCTTGCCCAAATCGCCGCGTCGGGCCGGGCTGCGGCGCATCTATTTTTATATTATGGCCTTCTTCGGACTTGCTGCGGCCTTCTTGGGACTGCACATGCTTCTTTCTTATCTGATTGATCTGGCTGTGGGTGACACCCTGCCCGGAAACAACATGCTCCGGGAGCGGTTAGCGGCGGCACTGGCTACCTTGTTAGTTGGTACCCCGCTGTGGAGCTTTTCCTGGCGCCCGATGTTAAAACAATCCGCCCAAGATGGTGAAAGTGGAGATCACGCCCGGCGTTCACTCGTGCGCAAGATATACCTCTATTTGGTTCTTTTTGCGGGGGTAATCGGCGTCATGGCCTCCGCGGGTGGTCTGATCTTCGAGTTATTGAGCGCATTATTCGGTGATCATGCTCCAAACCTGTTGCGAGAATCGCTGGCACTAACAGAAACGTTGATCATGTTCGCTCTTCTGCTAGCTTATCACTGGAACGCCATCCGCAGCGACAACCGTCTGGCAGAACACTCTCTAGCGGCACGGCATGCTGAATTCCCGGTCCTGATTCTGGCACCCGAGATTGGCACATTCACCGAAAGCATCATCAACGCCCTAAAAAAAGAAACCGAATCGCTGCCCGTAGTAGTACACCAAATCGAGAACGGCGCACCCGATAAAAGCCTCTCCGATGCAAAAGCCGTCATCATCCCCAGCGAGCTTAGCACATCACCCCCAGAAGCAATCCGCCTGTGGCTGCAAGACTTCGATGGGGAGCGCGTGGTTATCCCAACACCAGTCGAGAACTGGCATTGGGTCTTTGCCAGCGGCCGCGAACTTTCTGCATGCGCCCGTCAAGCCGCAAAAATGATCCGTCACCTGGCCGAAGGAGAAGATATATCTCAATCGCAGGGAACATCTACTTGGCAAATTGTTTTATACATTTTAGCTGGAATGATTGGACTCCCCCTTGTGTTTAGCCTTGTTGGGACGCTAATCTCATTCTTGTTAGATTAGTATTTTTCAGAAATCCGTTCTTGGTTCTTTCCAGGCAACTGTTCACTCCCCACATCCATCAATCCCCCCGCCACCATCGAATAAATTCGAGGCTGGTGTGCAAAATCCACCTGCGTGGATTAGCAAATAAATTGTGCCGTCTGGGGGGGAGTAAACAATTACCTTTCCAGAGTAGTAATCTTGTAAGCGTTCACGCCCCACAGAAAATAGAACGCTAATTACGCGAATGTAGCTAATTTTCGCGGATCGCTTTGCGTGCCCTGGCAAAAATAAAAAAATCTGTGGAAATCCGTCCGATCTGCGTCATCCGGGTTCCATTTTTGTGTATTTCAACCGTAATCGTTCACTGTCCCTATCGCAAAAGGTGACTGTCACTTCCGAAATCATCCCTGTCTGTCATACTATTTCGTGAATAGAGGGCTTTTATACCGAAAAGTGTCGAATAAGTGACAGTCACCTCAGGTATTATTAGGGGAGGTGAACACTTACCTTCAACCAGCAATTCCCGATATGGCTCACACAAACTGGATAGCGATGGTCTCCAGACCGAGCGGCGGTCATTTCAAGCTGTTTTTAGAAAAATGACTTGCAAATTAGGTCAAATAGGGAATTGCTGACCTTCAACCACCCCTTGAACGGTTACGTAATCTTGGGGCAACGTGAAATAGTGGGGCAGATGTCATCGCGAGGAGCGTTTTCGCTCTGTGTGCCATTAGCAGCAACCCATTACACTAATATACCAGCCAACTCGGAATATGGCTTTATCTCTTCTAACTGCTGGGATTCGTCTTGTTGTGTCCTATATATATCCCATCGCAATTGCAGATTCATCCAAAAGCCTGCCGTATTTCCAAAGTATTTTGATAATCGTAAAGCTGTACTCGGTGTCACTCCCCGTTTCCCGTTGATTATCTCATTGACGCGTTGATAGGGTACATGGATACCATCTGCTAATTCTTGTTGTGTAAGCTCCATAGGCTTCAGGAATTCTTCTCTTAACATTTCGCCCGGATGCGTGGGTTCTCGATATGTAGGTATTCTGACCATTTTTATCACTACCCAGTTTGTAAATGCTTTTAGACTTGCTCATCGAGAAAACGAATTGCCTCAATAGCTGCCGAGACACCCATCGCCGCGGATGTAATCACCTGTCGAAAATGAGAATCTGCCACCTCACCGGCCGCGTAAACTCCTTCAATATTAGTGTGCATGTAGTTATCGACAACCAAATACCCTTGCTCATCCATCTCTAATTGTCCCTGGTAGAGCTGCGTATTAGGAAGATGGCCGATGAAAATAAAGATACCTTCCGTGGTAAATTCTGTATCCTCACCGGTTTTTCTATTGTGCAGGCGGATAGTTTGTACAATATCCTCACCCATAATCTCAGTAACAACAGTATCCCAAATGAATTTCACTTTAGGATTATCAAAGGCGCGTTGCTGTAACAGTTCTCCAGCGCGCAATTCGTCACGGCGGTGAATGACGGTCACAGATTTGGCGAAATGTGTCAGGAATATCCCTTCTTCCAAGGCACTATCTCCACCCCCAACGACGACAACATCTTTTCCCTGGAAGAAATGACCATCACAAGTTGCACAGTATGATACGCCTCGCCCTGTGAATTTATCTTCGCCAGGAACGTCCAGCTTGCGCGGGTTCGCTCCCGTGGCGAGGATCACAGTTTCGGCATATTGTTCACCAGCATAAGTCGTTAATTTATAGGGGCGTTTCGAAAAGTCAACTTCCGTAACATTATCAAATTCCAAGCGAGCGCCGAAGCGTTCGGCCTGTTTTTGAAAAGCGTCTACCAGATCCGTCCCTGTAACGCCATCTGGAAAACCGGGGTAATTCTCCACAAGGTGGGTATCAGTAACCTGGCCTCCCAGTTGCATTCCTGTATAAACCAACGGCTCTAAGTTAGCTCTAGCGGCGTATAATGCGGCCGAAAGCCCAGCCGGGCCGGAGCCGACGATCAACATTTTGTGAATATTTTTTTCGCTCATTTTTTCTCCTAAATTCTAGACGTAGTACACAAGGGTATGCAAGGTATACAGGGTATACAGGGTATACAAAATATATTAAGGAATTTTAAGGAGTGCTTTATAAATTTCCTTTTGTGTTTTGATGCATTATAAATAAAAAGGTTACAAACCTATTGATCTTAGACTCAAAAAGCGACACTTCTTCATAATGAGTGCCGCTTTTTGTTTATTGCATCAACATCTATCGTCGTCTTTTGGAACGGCTTTTTCCACCCTTGGGTTGGTCGTTAGCAATGGCTTCTTCAACCGTCCAGCCTTCGAGCACTGCGCGGCGGGAGAGACGAATTTTGCCACTGCGCTTATCGATTTTGGTCACCATGACAGTAATTTCATCGCCTCTTGAAACAATATCTTCAACACTTCTCACACGTTGTGTATCAAGTTGAGAAACGTGTACTAAGCCATCGGTTCCAGACACAATTTCCACAAATGCGCCATAGTTTTTGACACCGGTCACTTTGCCGGTATAGATACGGCCTACTTCCGGAGTTTCGGTTAGTTGCCGAACACGATCGCGCGCCATATCAGAGCTTTCGACATTGTCAGCAGCAATGAAGACTGTGCCATCTTCCTCGATATCGAGTTCGGCACCTGTATCGTCTTGAATGCTACGAATTGTCTTGCCACCTGGGCCAATCACCGCGCCGATCTTGTCCTCAGGTATCTTGACTGTGATGATGCGCGGGACGTGCGGCTTCAGTTCTGAGCGCGACTCCGAGATAACGTCCATCATTTTGCTCATGATGTGATCGCGGGCAACTTTCGCCTGGGCAAGAGCTTCAGCCATTATTTCCGCTGAAAGGCCTTTGATCTTGATGTCCATCTGTAAAGCGTTAATGCCTTTTCCGGTACCAGCTACTTTGAAATCCATGTCGCCGAGGTGATCCTCGAGCCCTTGAATATCGGTCAAAATAGCGTAATTATCTCCATCTTTGACCAAGCCCATAGCCACGCCGGCCACAGGAGACTTGATCGGCACGCCCGTGTCCATCAGTGCAAGCGTTGATCCGCACACCGAAGCCATCGAAGATGAACCATTCGAGGATAAGACCTCAGACACTAACCGCAGCGTGTAAGGGAATTCTTCCTCCAGCGGGATCATGGGAGACAAAGCCCGTTCGGCCAATGCTCCATGACCAATCTCGCGCCGGGAGGCTCCACGCAGGAAACGAACTTCACCAACGGAAAATGGCGGGAAATTGTAGTGGTGCATAAATCGTTTGCTATCAGTGGGAGTCAGGTTATCGATTCTCTGAGCATCGCGCGGGGTGCCCAGCGTTGCCATCGTCATCACCTGGGTTTCCCCACGAGTGAACAAACCTGTTCCATGCGCCTTTGGGCTGGTATCGACATCACACCAAATGGGGCGCACCGTGGTGAAATCTCGGCCATCGGGGCGGACGCCCTGTTCCAAAATGCGTTTGCGAACGACCTTTTTGTGAGCATCCTTGAAAGCATCTTTGACATCACTGACAAGAGATTCATCATCTCCGCTAAACTCAGCGATGACTTCTTCTTTCAGTTCATCAAGAGCGCTCTTGGCGTCTGCCTTGTCATATTGCTGATCAAGGATTTCATTCAGAGGGGCTTCGGCACGCGCGTATACCGCTGCTTCAATCTCCGCATCGATTGCGAAAGATGGGTAATCTCGTTTTGGTTTACCAATCTCATCAGCCATCTTTTCCAGCAGTTCGACAATCGGCTGAATGGCGTTATGACCAAATTCTATCGCCTTGACCATAACATCGTCTGGGATTTCATCAGCACCGGCTTCCACCATCAGCACGGCGTCGCTGGTTCCAACCAGGGTCAGGTCTAAGTCTGACGCTTCTATTTGATCAAATGTGGGGTTAAGCACAAACTCGCCATCAGCGCGACCCACACGAACTGCGCCAACCGGCCCATCCCAGGGAATATCTGAAATGACTAGGGCAGCAGAAGCAGCATTGAGGGCCAATATGTCCAACGGATTTTCGCCATCTGCCGATAAGGAGTACAGAATGACTTGAATGCCGTTACGGAAATCCTTGGGGAACAACGGGCGAATGGGACGATCAATCAAACGGTCAAGGAGAACAGCGTTCTCAACTGGACGGCCTTCACGACGGAAGAACGAACCGGGGATGAGACCACCTGCATATAGGCGTTGTTCATAATCTACCGTCAGGGGTAAAAAATTGATTTCATCGCGAGGTTTATCACTCATAGTGGCGACACCCATCATGATAGAGTCGCCATAACTAACATTAACCGCACCACCGGCCTGCAAGGCCAGTTGTCCGGTTTCAAACTTCATCGGCTTATCGCCGATCATTACTTGATATTTTTTTGCTTCGGGTTTCATGGTACCTCCTACCATCGGCTTGACGGTTAGGGATTGGAAACTTGCGACAACCAAAAGGGGTTATCACCAGATTCCAATTCCCAACCTACAGACAAGCCTGATAAAATTAAAATTTGATATAAATAGATGTAATCAATACATCCATCATTACTCTACGGATAAGGTCAAAAAAGAAGCTCACCTAACCATCCCCCGATTGGCAATGCGCGATCATCTCTGTGTTAAACATCACCCTCTGCTCATGCACGCGGTAAACGAATCATGCTGCCGCAATTAGAGAAAAATGAGCGGATGGTGACCTGCAAACCCATCCACTCTTTTTAGAACACTAATGTCTACGAATGCCTAGCTCTTTGGTCAGAGAAACAAAACGATTATAGTCCTCGCTTCGAAGGTATCTCAACAGCCGACGACGTTGTCCTACCATTTTCAACAATCCATGGCGTGAAGATTCATCATGTTTGTGAATCTGCAAATGTTTTGTCAGATGTTGAATGCGTTTTGTCAATATTGCAATTTGCACTTCTGGAGATCCTGTATCACCTTTGTGACGAGAATACTCCTTGATCAGCTTTGCTTTTTCTTCTTTATTATATGTCATGACGTCTGCTATCTCCTTTTTGTATTAATTAAGCAGGTCTCCAAGCCAGTAGCCATCAGCCTATAAAAACAGGTAATAAGCCGCCAACTGGTCAAGTCAACAAAGGATTATACCAGAAAACGTAATCTAGTAAACTATCTGGCAATGAGCGCGTAGGTCGGATTGGCAATCCGACCCGTAAAGTCGGGATTTCATCAAACGAACACCATCCACGAATGGGGCCGCGAATGCAGGAATAAAACTAAATGGCTCTTTAGGATTTTACGGGGTAGAAAGAGTATTGGCATCGAATTTCGCGAATTAGCACGAATGCCCAAGGGCACGCAACACGGATGTGCGCAT
>JAYELX010000515.1:0-5667 GCA_034717875.1 Chloroflexota bacterium
ATGTGTAGAGGGAGAGATTAGGGTCAGGGGTCAGTGGATGTCAGTGGATGTCAGTGGATGTCAGTGGATGTCAGTGGATGTCAGTAGAACAGGGATCACAATGACAGGGATTAGTAGACAACTAGATCGAGACCAGCAATTCCCGGTATGAGGAAATGTAAAGACTTCGGAAGTCTCCAGTGACCTATTTCGCCAATAAATGCGTTTTCAAAGACTTCCGAAGTCTGCTTCTAGCTACAAAGCGGGAATTGCTGGATCGAGACTGTCATCGGGAAGCCTGTTTCCTGATCTACTGGATCCTGATTTGCTGATTCCCAAAGTCCTACAATATTTTACGGTATCGATTTCTCAATAAAACCGCGATGGCGTTCATCGAAAGCAGCATCGCCAGCAGCACAATAATCGCTGCCGCGGCAATGTTACGGAATTCATCTTGTGGGCGTGCTGTCCACTGGTAGATTTGGATCGGCAGCGTGGTGAATTTCGAGAACGGGCTATCGGGGTCGAATGTGATAAAAGTTGAAGCCCCCACCACAACCAGCGGAGCAGTTTCACCGATGGCACGCGAGATTGCCAAAATCGTACCGGTTAGAATGCCGGAGAGCGCGTTGGGAAGCACATGATGCCAAACCGTCTGCCAACGAGTTGCGCCCATGCCATAGCTGGCCTGCCGCAGGGAGTTGGGAACTGCTTTGATGGCCTCCTGAGCGTTGATGATTATGAGGGGCAGGATCAGCAGACCAAGGGTCATTCCCGCTGTGATGATTGTACGCCCATTGGCGGTAGTGTCATCTCCGACCAGACCAAATGCTGCCCCACTGGTTAAGGGTTCCATTGCCCGAACAAAAATCGCCAATCCCAACATTCCGTAAATGATGGACGGAACACCGGCGAGATTATTGATATTGGTTTGGATCAGCCGGTTGACCGGGGTGTCGGCGGCATATTCTTCCAGGTAGATTGCCGCGCCCACACCCAGGGGGAAGGCGAATAAAATCGTGATAGCAATCGTCCACAACGAACCTAAAATCGCCGTGCGCACGCCGGCGCGCTCTGGTTCTGGCGATTGGGGTGATATGAGAAAATCTAGTTTTAACCAAGACTTGAATTCAAGCGTGGCGTTGGGATATTTTTCGGCAGCCTCAGAACGAATTTGGTCGCTTGCGAACAAGGATTCGCTTAACGACCAGGTATCCAAAATGGTGGGGTCGACGACGCGCTCAATCACCAGGGCATAAATTTCTTCACGCTGGCGCGCTTCCCAGGGCATTTCGCTTTCCAGCCGCCGGAAAAGACCCGCAGAAACATGCTCTTCGAGAATCCAGACGAGATCAATTTGATGTAATTGTTCAACAGAAATACCGTTGATGGCTAAATCTTCAGGATTGATTTCATTCTTGATGGCAACATAACCAAAAGCCGAGTTAGTGATATTCAACAGCAAAACTACCAGGGCGACAATGCCCGTAACGGTCGATGCGCGGAAAATAAACCGCCAGATGCGCCCCGTGCGGTGACGGCCATCCAGATTGGATTTGAGCTCGCTCTCTGAATAATTATCGCTAAAAATAAACTGGCTCATTCGTAGACCTCCCGGAAACGGCGCACTACCCGTTGGCTGATGACGTTCAATGATAACGTGATGAAAAACAGGAACAAGCCGATGGCGAAGATACTGTTGTAATCAATTGAATCGTAACTCAGATCGCCGCCGCTGATGCGGACAATATGTCCTGTCATGGTTTCGGCGGGGCGGAAAGGATTGTAGGTAAGGTTGGGGCCTGCGCCCGCGGCAATGGCAACGATCATCGTTTCACCGATAGCGCGCGAGATTGCCACAATGAATGCAGCCACAATCCCAGAGATGGCCGCGGGTAGAACTACTTCGAGAGCGGTTTCCAGTTTTGTGGCTCCCAGCCCGTAGGAGGCTTCTCGCATCGCCCGCGGCACCGCGCTGAGCGCGTCTTCGCTCATTGAACTAACCATGGGAACAATCAAAACACCGATTACGATTCCAGCAGAAGCCGTATTATATATTTCAACCACGCTACTCCCAAATATGGAGCGCAGCAGCGGCGTCATAAACGTCAGGGCAAAATAACCGTATACCACTGTAGGGATGCCAGCCAAAACTTCAAGAATGGGCTTGAGTGTGCTGCGCGCCCGCGGGGTGGCGTATTCACTTAAATAAACGGCAATGCTCAAGCCCATGGGGAGGGCAACCAGCATGGCGATGCTGGAGGTCATCAGGGTGGCATTGAGCAGCGGCCAAATGCCGAAATGCCCAATTTGGGGATTCCATTTGGTTTGGTTAAATAATTCGATCAGAGAAACCTGGGAGAGAAAACCGATCGATTCCTTGCTCAATTCATAAACAATGCCAACGGTGGTTAGAATCGAAATTGCCCTGGCAATAAATAGCAAGGCTTGAATGATTGTTTCGCCTACGCGGCGGCGTTTATGTAAATCCGTAGTGCGGTTGTAGCCATCTTCGGTGACGGTTGCCGTAATGAGCGACATGATTTCAGTTTGTTGGACCATCATCCCATCCTTTAGTATTGCAGGTGACAATCACTTCCCTTCCTTCGGAAGTCTTACGGAAAGTGACTGTCACCTCTAGCGTTATTTTATGGCTGTGAATTTTTTATTCTATCAGTGCCCCATCGCATCCAGCCAGTTTTGCATGGAGGCTTCCAACGTTTCATCGCTGGCGGGGAAGTAGCCGACTTCAACAATCTCTTCGTTGACGAAAGTCAGAAAGAAGTTGATATAAGCGGCAACCTGGGGTTTTTCTTGCATAATGGCGGCATCCGAGTAGATGAACAGGGAACGAGCCAGAGGGTAGGAATTGTTGTCAACATTCTCGGCGGAAGGCTCAACATCTTCGATGGAGAGCACCTTGAGAGTGTCAGCGTTCTCGGCGTAGTAGGCGTAGCCGAAAAAACCAACCGCATAGGGGCTGCCGATGATGCCCTGAACGAGTACGTTGTCATCTTCGGACAGGTTGAGGTTGGCCGCGTTTAGGATGGGTTCTTCATCTTTGTCGAAGACTTCTTCCACGAAGTAGTCGAAGGTTCCGGAGTCAGTGCCGGGGATGTAGCGCACAATAGGTTCAGCAGGCCACTCGGGGTTTACATCGGCCCAGGTCTCGGCAGTGGAGAAGATGACGGCCAACTCTTCGAGGCTGGCATTCTCAACAAAGTCGTTATCCTGGCTGAGGGTGACGGTCAGGGCATCGGTGCCGATGCGGAATTCAATGGGGGTGCGGCCAATAGCGGCGCAGGATTCAGCCTCGCCATCTTTGATGGGGCGGGAAGCGTTGGAGACATCGGTCTCACCGGTCTCGCAGAAACGCTCGAAGCCGCCGCCGGAACCGATAGAATCGATGGTGATCTGACCCGCGAAACCTTCATCCTGGAAGCGGGCGGCCATCACTTCAGCCAGCGGGAAGACGGTGGAACTGCCAGCGGAGATCACGTCGCCGCTAACGGCCAGTGGATCAACGGCGGGGAGCATACCTTCTTCTCCAGCAGGGACAGCTTCTTCTTGTACTTCTTCAATTTCCACGGTTTGTGGAGCTTCAGTGGCTTCTATTTGCGGCGGAGCGACAGTTTCTTCGGCGCCGCAAGCAGTGAGCAGGGTGGCTGCCAAAATCAGCAGCGAAAGCGTATTTATCAATTGACGTTGCATTTTTCTTTTCTCCTTTTAGGTAAGTGTTTGATTGACCCCCGCAGTTTAGCATGTGATGTTTAACAAACCCACCCTGTTTCTTTAACAATTTGTCAAGAGTTTGTAAACAGATTATTAACAAAAAAATTCCCCAGGCGATGAACCTGGGGATCTTAGAAAAATGATTTTATCAGTTTTAGTATTAGTTTCCCGATTTCTGCTCTATCGGAATCGTGAAGAAAAACTTGCTGCCTTGTTTTTCGACACTCTCAACCCATATCTTGCCGCCATGCGCCTCCACCAAGTGACGGGCAATGGCTAAACCAAGACCAGTACCTCCACCCGAACGGGCAGGATCGGTTTTATAAAAACGCTCAAAAACGCGTGGTAAATCTACAGTCGGGATGCCTATTCCTGTATCTTGTACAGAAAACGAGATCATGTCACCTTGCTGGCGAGCACTGAGTGTTATTTCCCCACCCTCTGGCGTAAACTTGATGGCATTATGAAGCAAATTAACCAAAACTTGTCCCATACGAGGCTTATCGGCAAGCACGCGA
This sequence comes from Chloroflexota bacterium, assembly GCA_034717875.1. Lineage (GTDB taxonomy): Bacteria > Chloroflexota > Anaerolineae > Anaerolineales > UBA11858 > JAYELX01. Next base: position 4,230 of record JAYELX010000515.1, read on the forward strand.
GGGAGATTTTTTGGGCAATCCATGATCATCACCAACTGACTACGTTCTGCCTGAACGCCGAGACGCTCTCGAGCTTTATTGAGTAAATTTATAGGTTTTACGGATTTCAACTTCAGGGGCACTTGGCCGGATTCGATGCGCGTCAATTCCAGAAGTTCTGAAACCATATACGTAAGGGCATCGACCTCTGTTTCTATATGATATAAGAAACGTCTGGCTGCGGGAGGGTCGTCAAGAGCGCCAGTTCGCAGTGTCTCAGATAGGGCTTTGAGTGAGGCCAATGGGGTTCGTAATTCATGAGAAATATTACTGATAAAATCGCGACGCACAGTTTCTAAGCGCCGGATGCGCGTCAGGTCTTGAAAAAGCATCAAAATATGTTCAGGTAAAGCGTCGCCCAATGGTAAAGCTATGCCCTGAATAAATATTCCCTGGTGAGGCAATTCCAATGTGTTAGACTGCTCTCCCCCTGTTTTCTTGCATTCCTCCCATAAATTCATCCATTGATGATGACGTAGAACCTGGGTCAAGGAGCTGTCGACAGCAATCTCGGATTCGGTTTGAAACATTCGCTCAGCTGCCAAGTTAATCAGGATAATTTTTCCGTTATCATCTATGATGACAACGCCATCTGTCATTTGCTCTAATACAGCAGTTAATTTACCCTGCTCTGATTGCAAAGCGTGAATCTGGGACTGTAATTTACCTACCAAGGTGTTGAAAGCATCGGTAAGTTGCCCAACTTCATCGCGGCGGGAGGATGAAAGGTGTCGAGTCAACTCGCCTTGGGTTATTTGTTGAGTTTCTCGTGTCAGCGCGTGTAGAGGACGAGTTACGCGGGTGGCAATGAGGACTGAGAGTAACACACCCAAACTTGCGGCAATCACTGTCGACGCAATGGTCATATTGCGTAATTGTGCCTGACTGGTCTTGATTTCTGCTAGGGGCAGCGACACCCGGGCAAATCCGATTACATCTTCATCCTGAAGGATTGGCACGGCAACATAGAGAAGGTCATATTTGACTGTTTGACTGTAACGAATATTGCTGCCAAGAGCGTGTTGCAGCGCAGCTTGGATTTCTGGGCGGTCAAGGTGATTGTCCATCTGGGATGCATCTTGGTGGGATTCTCCTAACACTGTACCATCTTGGGCTATGATTGTTACGCGCACCCCTAATAGGTTTGCCCACTCAACGGTACGGGTGTTAACTTCCCGCCAAATACCATCATCGCCCACGTCGTGAACTAGTGCATGGCTGATCAAGAGAGCATCATCTGTCAGCCGGTCTTCGAGTGTTTGCAGCTGGGCCTGGTATATCATGTCATATATATATATCCCCATTCCCGCCAAACTGACCAAGATAAGCAACGTATAAGGGATGATGATTTGCCAACGGATACTTGTGAACATGGTTCTCTTACCAATTAAACTAACCT
>JAYELX010000515.1:5767-8083 GCA_034717875.1 Chloroflexota bacterium
ACTAACCTTCAAATCGATACCCCACCCCTCTCACTGTGATGATACGGTTAGGTGTTGTGGCATCAGGTTCGATCTTTTCCCGAAGCCAACGGATATGCACATCTACTGTGCGGCTGCCTCCGCTAAAATCCCAACCCCAAACCTGCTCCAAAATGTGATCCCGAGAGAGTGCGTGCCCCTGATGTTCCATCAGATATTGGAGCAGATCGTACTCCTTGGGTTTGAGAGTCATAATTTCTTCATTGATGGCTGCCTCGCTGCGTGCCAAGTTGATACTGAGATTCCCATAGATAAGCTTTTTCACGGCCGGTTTCTCTTGTGCGTTTACTTCTGCGCGGATTAATCGAACCCGACGTAAATGCGCTTTCACCCGCGCCAGGAGTTCGCGCATTGAAAAAGGCTTTGTAATGTAGTCGTCCGCTCCGATCTCTAAGCCGATTACGCGGTCAATCTCGTCATCTCGGGCCGTAAGCATGATGATAGGAACGTTCATCTTATGCCGTAAAAGACGGGTGATCTCAATACCATCTATGCCCGGAAGCATAATATCCATCAGGATCAGGTCCGGTTTCATTTCTCCCGCTATCTTCAAAGCTTTGGCCCCATCCCCTTCAACTTTGACTTTATACCCCTCACGCTCCAAGTTGTAACTAAGTGTTTCCTGCAAAGCAAGTTCATCTTCAACGATCAATATTTTCTTAGGCATATAGAATTCTCGATAATTTCGCGGACCTTCAGAATAACACTAGGCCTCACAACGATTTGCATAAGCTGCGGGCGGGTTTGCCCCCGAAATATACTTTGCAAGTAACCAATCAGTCCAAAATCGCGCCGCTCGCTCTGCGTGCCTTCGGCAACCCTCGGGCGACAGCCCGTCAGCTTTATGCTGGGTTGGCCACCGCTGAAAACTTCCCAGAATAACGATGGATGCTCATACGCATGGCATGGAGTTCGCTCAGTCCCCCTACGCGCGGATCAACTCGCTGCAACCAACGAAACCCCATCATCCATCACATTTTTATAAAAACGATAGCCCGCTTCGCCGATTTCCTGCCACCGACTTTCCTGAACGATATGGGAGTCGATAAGAACGTCGTACTCCAACCCAATATCGGCAGCGATGTGGCTGATCTGGTGTTTGAGACGCCAATCACTCTGAGCAGCGATGACGAGAATGTCAATATCAGAGTCTCTTTGAACTTCTCCGCGCGCTTGCGAGCCGAAAAGATAAACCTTGATGATGTTGGTTTTGTAGGCGGCAAGCAATTTTTCGAGGAAAGCGTTGATCGCTTGCTGTTGTTTTCGATGTGAAGCCACCTGGGAACTTCTGCTCATCTCCAACCTCCTGATTGTAAATAGGCTTCAACCCTTTCGACAAATCGCTTTGCGTCACTCACATCAAGGAATGCTTGCGCTGCTTCAATTTCTTCCAAGATGACGTAGTCGCTTACATTCCGATCATCAAGCAATTGCCCGAAAACGTGGCTGTACTCGCCTTCTATCTCGCCAGTTTTGACAAAGTATTGCCGAAAGGCCGCAATAACACCACTGTGCTTACTGCGCGTTATCTCTTTTGTTGATAGCAAAGCATTTGCTGCATTGAACACAGCATAATAAGCCCGGTATTTCCTTTGTGCGCACTCCGTTCTTACCCAATGCGCCGCTCCCCAAAATCTACCAATCCATTCCGCTGATGAAAAATCTAACTACCAGGCAATCGTTCGCAAACCATAACTTTCGACTGCGCTGCCACCCCACGCTGCAACCCAGCTTGAACACAACTAACTTAGCTGCCCAACATTCGATGGCGAACGTACAAAACCTACACTCTATTTTTGCCAACCATCTTTTTGGAAAGGTGCTGCGGATTGAATAAGCCAATCACAAAAAAGAGACTTGAAACCGTTCTTGGCTAAAAAAGATAGCCGTTACATATAACGGTTTATTCACCCGCTCGGCGGCGCAGTCCCTAAACTTCCTTTGCTCGTAACCTTTGCCAAAAATCGCGGACATTACCACTGAGGCGAAGCCGAATCGGGTGCAATTTGGGTTACTAAAATGTAATTGCGCTAGAGGGGCGTGGCCGATGTGTTACCATCAAGTGTGACAACATCGCTGGGAACGCATCGGGGGCTTGAGCGTCTGGGTCAGCCGAAGCTGCCTATGGGACACTCTTCGCTTCATCTTGAGTGAGCCCGTCGGGTTACTTGGCCGCCCAGCGGATTTTAAGTCTGGGACTCCGCTACGAAGCGGATGAACCCGTATCGGTAGGTGTAACTCTTGACCCACAAATCCACGCCCCACTAACTATAGCGC
>JAYELX010000516.1:0-8005 GCA_034717875.1 Chloroflexota bacterium
GCTGGCTACAACCGTAGGCTGGTTAATAGGGGGAGCTTTTCTCCCTGTTGAAATTGGAGCTGGGTTAGCCGTTGGGCTTCTCCAGGGGCTAATTTTACGTCCGATGATTGCTCGAACCGGTTGGTGGGTTGTGGCTAGTTCTGTGGGTTGGATTGTGGGGTGGGGCCTCATCATCGCTATCCCCCTCCAGCTCGAATCCATCAATGGCGCGATTCTTGGCGCAACTATGGGGGTGGCTCAGTGGTTTGTGCTGCGAAAGAAAATCCCCCAAGCAGGTTGGTGGATCATAATCAGCACTCTAGCATGGACACTCGGCTTAGCCCAAATCATGGGAGAAGCATTAGTCGGTACTGTTGTTGGTATTGTCAGCGGCATTGCCCTCGAATTGCAGCTGCGCTACGCGAAATGAAAGAAAAAAACTTATGACTAAAAACTACCTTTGGTGGCAAACTGGGGTAATTTACCAAATCTACCCCCGCAGCTACAAAGATACTACTGGCAATGGCGTCGGCGATCTGGGCGGTATCATCGGCAAATTGGATTACCTCAATGAGGCTTTAGGCGTGGATGCTATATGGCTCTCACCATTCTATCCATCACCGATGAAAGATTTCGGGTACGACGTCGCTGATTATTGTGACGTCCATCCGCTGTTTGGGTCACTTGATGACTTCGACGAATTGCTGACAGGAGCGCACGATCGCGGTATTCGACTTATCGTCGATCTGGTTCCCAATCACTCATCCGATCAACACGCCTGGTTCCAGGAGTCGCGCTCTTCGCGGGATAATCCCAAGCGTGATTGGTACGTTTGGGCCAGCAATTCCCGATATGGCTCACACAAACTGGATAGCGATGGTCTCCAGACCGAGCGGCGGTCATTTCAAGCTGTTTTTAGAAAAATGACTTGCAAATTAGGTCAAATAGGGAATTGCTGCGTTTGGGCTGATCCCCTTCCTCACTCCCGACCCCTTCCTCACCCCCAGCCCCTCTCCCGGGGGGAGAGGGGAGGCAATACGCCGCCCAATAATTGGCTGAGCGTCTTTGGTGGTTCGGCCTGGGAATGGGATCAAGCTACAAGCCAGTACTACTTGCATTCCTTTCTCAAGGAGCAGCCCGAACTCAACTGGCGCAACCCTGAGCTTCGGGAAGCCATGTTCGATGTGGTGCGCTTCTGGCTGGAGCGCGGCGTGGATGGTTTCCGTGTAGATGTAGCCCATTTCATCATGAAAGACCCGCAGATGCGTGATAATCCCCCCAATTCGAGTCAGGACTTGAGCTTACACCGCCCTCACGGAGATTATGATTCCCAGCTTCATATTTATGATAAAGGCCATCCCGACGTGCACAAAGTTTACCGAGAATTTCGCTCTGTGCTCGATGAATACAGTGCCGATTCCCCGCGTATGGCCGTGGGAGAGATTCACATTTTCGATTGGGATGCGTGGGCCAGTTATTATGGCAAAAACCTGGACGAATTTCACATGCCCTTCAATTTCGGTTTGTTGAAAATTGAGTGGCAGGCTCAAGCTATACGCCAACACGTTGATGAAATCGAGGCCGCCCTGCCGCCCGGAGCCTGGCCCAATTACGTTTTGGGCAATCACGATGAAAGTCGTATCGCCAGTCGTTATGGGAAACAACAGGCCCGCGTTGCGGCTATGCTATTGTTGACTTTGCGGGGCACTCCAACAATATATTATGGGGATGAGATTGGAATGGTGGATGTGGATATTTCCCCTGAGAGACAACTTGACCCCTTCGGGTTGCGTGTTCCTGGATGGGGTAGAGACCGCTGCCGCACTCCCATGCAGTGGGCTGCCGAACCCCAGGCTGGATTTGCCCCCGAGGAGACCAACGATCTGTGGCTGCCCCTGGCTGATGATTGGCCTGAGGCCAACGTGCAGGCGCAGTTAAACGATCCGGCTTCGATGTTGACATTTTACCGGCAATTGTTGAGCATCCGTAAAGCAAATCCCGCTCTGCAATGGGGGCATTATCAGCCCGTGGATGCTGGGGTGGAAGCGTGTTTTGTGTATCGGCGCTGGGAGGCAGGACAAAGTATCATAGTGGCACTCAACTTCACGGGAGACTCACAGCGTATTCCCCTTTCGGGAAATGGTAAAATCTTGCTTTCCACTTATCTCGATCGGGACGGGGCAATTAATCTAAAGGATTTAAATTTACGCCCCAATGAGGGCATGGTTTTTGAAATTTGTAAATCGGATCGCTTTGCGTACTCTGGCATTGGCAATCCGATTTACAGTTAGGATTATTATGAAAAAACACAACTTTGATGCAGTAATTTTCGATTTGGACGGTGTCATCACTGATACGGCCTCTTTGCACAGCCAGGCCTGGAAGCAGACGTTTGATGAATTTTTGGTCGCTTACGCTGACGAAACCGGCTCGCCTTTCCGCACGTTCACCCATGAAGACGATTATTTGCCCTACGTGGACGGCAAGCCAAGATATAAGGGCGTGGCTTCGTTTCTGGAGTCGCGCGGCATTGATATGCCTTTTGGTGAACCTGCCGATACTCCCAAACAGAGAACGGTTTGTGGGCTGGGTAATCGTAAAAACGAATTATTCAACGAGCTTATCAAAGATGGTGGGGTGAAGGTTTATGCCAGCACGGTTGATTTTATGCACGAATTGCTTGCTGCTGGAATCAAGATCGGGGTGGCTTCATCCAGCAAGAATGCTAAAACCGTTTTGTCATCCGTAGGTTTATTAGATTTGATCGAAACCCGTGTTGACGGTGTGGTTTCTGCTGAACTTGGCCTGAAGGGAAAGCCAGAAGCCGATATTTTTGCCACTGCCTGTGACAATCTGGGTGTATATTACGACCACGCTGTTGTGGTCGAAGATGCTATCTCTGGTGTGCAGGCTGGGCGGAATGGCGGTTTTGGGTTGGTGATCGGCGTTGCTCGTGAAGACAACATTTTGGGTTTGAAGCTCAACGGCGCCGATATTGTCGTCGAAGATTTGGCCGAAATTGATATTATGCGTATCGACGATTGGCTTACCAAGGGCCTGGTTGAGGAACAATGGTCTATCAGCTATTATGATTATCATATTGGCAGAGAGCCTAAGCGCGAGACGCTGCTGACTGTGGGCAATGGCTATTTTGGAACCCGCGGCGCGTTGGAAGAAACATCTGCAAACGAGATCAATTATCCCGGAACTTATATTGCTGGATTGTACAATCGCTTAGAATCCGAGGTGGGCGGGCGTATAGTTGTCAACGAAGATTTAGTTAATTGCCCCAACTGGCTGCCGATCACATTTCGCGTGGGTGAGGCGGATTGGTTCGATCCCAACGAGACGGAGATTTCGCACATCACCCGGCGGCTGGATTTACGCAGTGGAATGCTTTACCGTGGAATGGTGATAAAAGACGAAGCCGGGCACGAAACTCGGGTTGAGTCGTGTCGATTTGCTAGCATGGACAATCATCATTTGGCCGCTATCCAATACCGCATTATCCCGCTTAATTATGATAAAACCATCACCGTGCGCTCGGAATTGGACGGTGATATTATCAACGCCGGGGTGAAACGCTACCGTCAACTTAGTTCTAAACATCTGATTCCCATAAGCACAGGAAGTGCGGGGAATATCAGTCATTTGTTGGTCAAGACCAATCAATCTAATATTTTGATTGCCGCATCTGCGCGTTTATTGGTCGCTGTCAACGGCAGGGAGGTCAAGCCCCGTTTTCAGATTAAATCTCAACCCAGAAAGATTTCCACAACCTTCGAGATCAGAGCGCAAAGAGGTGTTGCTGTCACCGCTGAGAAACTTGTTTCATTATATGCTTCCCACCAGGAGAAAGTTACAGATCCGCTCAGTGCGTCCCAAGAAGCATTAGAAGGTCAATACTCTTTTGATATGCTGCTCCAGGCCAGTACACGCGCATGGGAAAAAATTTGGCAGAAAGTTGATATTAAGATCGAGGGCGACCGTACTGCTCAGAAACTCATCCGTTTGCATTTGTACCACACGATTGTGACAGCTTCGCCACACAACGCCGAACTCGATGCCGGCATCCCTGCCCGAGGTTTGCACGGCGAGGCTTACCGCGGCCATATCTTCTGGGATGAGTTGTACATTCTCCCTCTTTTGGATCTCCATGTTCCCGAAGCGGCTAAATCCGCGTTGATGTATCGTTACCATCGTTTAGCTCAGGCTCAAAAATACGCTCACGAGCATGGCTATGAGGGCGCAATGTTTCCCTGGCAAAGCGGCAGTGACGGGAGAGAAGAGACGCCAACGCTGCATCTCAACCCCGTCTCAGGCGAGTGGGGGCCAGACTATAGTTCCCTGCAGCGGCATGTCTCGCTGGCGATTGCTTATAATACCTGGGAATATTTATGGATCAGCGAGGACAGAGAATTTTTAGACAATTACGGTGCCGAGCTATTTTTGGAAATTTGTCGTTTTTGGGCCAGCAAATCCCATCTGAATGAAGAAACAGGGCGATATGAAATTGCTAAGGTGATGGGGCCGGACGAATTCCACGAAAAATATCCCGATTCCACCGAGGGCGGATTGAGGGATAATAGTTATACTAATCTTATGGTAACTTGGGCTTTCAATCGAGCCTTTGACTTGCTCGACAAAATGAGCCCAGCAGCCAAAGACGTTCTCATCGAGAAAATCCAAATGTCGGATGAAGAATTGAAGCATTGGCGAGATATTGGCCAACGACTTAATATTTCCATTTCGGATGAGGGTATCCTGGAACAATTTGAGGGATATTTCGAATTAGAAGAGCTTGATTGGCAGTATTACAAATCGAAATACGACGATATCCATAGAATGGATCGGATTCTCAAGGCTGAGGGCAAATCTCCCGACGATTACAAGGTTGCCAAGCAGGCCGATACGTTGATGGCTTTTTACGTTCTCAGTACTGACGAGATCAAAGCAATTTTGAAGCAGTTGGGCTATCGAGTTCCAGATGATTTGCTGCGGAAAAATTTCCATTATTACTTGAATCGCACATCCCACGGCTCGACCCTGAGCCGATTGGTTCACGCTTATCTTGCTGATGCTATCGGCGAAAACGATTTGAGTTGGCAACTTTATACTGAAGCACTCAAAAGCGATTATATTGATATTCAAGGCGGTACTACCAAAGAGGGTATCCACACCGGCGTGATGGCCGGGACGGTGTTGTTCGCCCTGCGGGCTTATGCGGGTATCGACTTCGATGGAGAGCGGCTGAAACTCGATCCCAGCCTGCCAGCATCCTGGCGGGAGATGGCTTTCAATGCCCGATTCAAAGGTGCAGAATATCAATTTGTGCTCAACAAAACACACGTTGAAATTTTAATGTGCGGGCAGGATAAACGAACTATCCAGGTGAAAGATCGGGTTGTGGAGCTTGAGGATAGCGATAGTGTGACGGTTGAGTTTATATGAAACCAAGCAAATTATCGGATCGTGATTTAACTAGTGGCAATTTACATCGAAATATCTGGTTCCTGGCTCTCCCCATGATGTTGGAGACCGGCATAATGAATGTGACTCAGCTGTTGGATACCTATTGGGTTGGGAAATTGGGATCAATAGCTCTCGCGGCGGTGACGATCAGCATCACCATTCGCTGGGTCATCAACAGTATGGCTAATGGATTAGGCATAGGCGGGTTGGCTGTAGTAGCGCGGCGGGTTGGCGAAGGGAACAACAAGGCGGCCGCTCACGCTCTTTGGCAAATCATTCTGCTGGGGATATTCGTGTCGGTGATATTGGCTATCTTTGGCTTTATGCTGGTGCGACCATTGCTGACGATCTTGGGGGCAGATGCCGATGTGCTGCCTCTGGGGCTTTCTTATCTCTACGTCATTATGGGTGGATTATTCACCATGGTACTTATATTTGTAATCAACTCAATGCTGCGCGGCGCCGGGGATGCTCGTCTGGCAATGATGGTTTTAATTTTTGCTACGGTGATCAACGTCCTGTTGGAACCTGTGCTGATTTTTGGGTGGGGACCGTTCCCAGCGTTGGGCGTGATAGGCTCTGCCTGGGCCTCTGTCTTGGGTTTTGGGTCAGGATTGGCTTTGCAAATCGTAATTCTCCTATCGGGAAAGGCACGCATCAAAATTAACTTAAATGACCTGCGCCCTGATTTTCCCCTGATGAGACACATCGTCCGCATTGCCACGCCCAGCACGGTGCAAATGGTTCTTCGCGCCTCGTCTCGATTGATCATTGTGGGATTGGTGGGGATATATGGAACCTATGCCACAGCGGGATATGGAGTCGCGAATCGGATGATATTGATTGCTATCATTCCAGTATTCGGATTGGCTAATGCTGCCAGCACACTTGTAGGCCAAAACTTGGGCGCACACAAACCTAAGCGTGCAGAGCGAAGCGCGTGGTGGGTTAGCGTTTACGCTGTTGGCTATTTGACTATTGTGTCATTATTTCTATTCATCTTCGCCCGGCCACTGATTGGGATTTTTGATCCGACACCTCAGGTAGTGGATATGGGCGCCGAGTGTTTGCGCATCGTTGTGCCGACGTTAGTCATCAGCGCTTTGGGAATTGTGATGGGACGCAGTTTTGATGGGGCCGGCGATACAGTCCCGGCCATGTCCATCAACTTGTCTACCCTGTGGGGGATGGAAGTTCCCTTTGCTTATGGTTTTTCCACATGGCTGGGCTTAGGCCTTGCTGGTATATGGTGGGGTCGGGCAATTGCAAACACAGCCAATGGATTGCTGTTTGCTGTTTGGTTTCGATTGGGACGTTGGAAGCGGCGTGAGGTTTGAATCAGTGGATCAGGGATCAGTGGATCAGGAATCAGTGGATCAGGAATCAGTGGATCAGGAATCAGTGGATCAGGGATCAGGGATCAGTGGATCAGGGATCAGTGGATCAGGGATCAGTGGATCAGGGATCAGGAATCAGTGGATTGGTGAAGCAGTTTCCCTTTTTACCTGATACCCGATCCCTGCCACTTGTAACTTGTAACCTGTAACCTGATAAAGGAGCTAAAAACTATGCTAGGCGACGTATTGCTAATTACAGAAAAACATAAAAAGGCCGCAAAAGCCATTGTCGAACACGTTGGTACTATGGCTGGTGATAAAATCATCATCGCCGTGGGGGGCGAATCTGGGTCGGGAAAATCCGAGCTGGGCCACGAGATTGCTCGCTTGCTCAAAGGCAAGGCAACCCCGGCTAAAATCATGCACATCGATAATTATTACAAAACATCCGCTGCCGAGCGCAACCCCTGGCGAAAAGAACACGGCGTTGAGAGCATCGGCTACACGGAATACGATTGGGACGCCATCAACCGCAACATGGCCGAGTTCCGGAAAGACAAAGATGATGTTATCATGCCCTGTATCGACTTGCTCACCGACCAGAAAGATCAACTGCACACAAGTTTCGAAGGTTTGCGTTATATGGTCATCGAGGGGTTGTACGCTGTCAAAGCCGAGGCTGATCTGCGCGTTTTTATCGACCTGACCTATCACGAGACCAAAAAGGCTCAACTTGTGCGCGGCAAGGAGAAAATGAACGAATGGCGACTGCAAGTACTCCAACGTGAGCACGAAGTCGTCCGCTCCCTGCGCCCGTTGGCCGATTTGTTAGTGAGGCCGGATTTTGAAGTTGTGGATACAAGATTCAACGCAGAGGCGCAGAGTAGCAGAGACGCGGAGAAATAACGAAAAACATTATCTCGTTCCATCCGCTTTTTGGTGGAACACTTTATCTACAATGTACCCATTTCCCACGAGATTCAACGCAGAGACGCAGAGTAGCAGAGACGCGGAGAAATAACAAAAAATTACTCTCTGCGTTAATACTTATGATTTATAGAGATCATTTATGCACATAGCATTTATTAACCCCCAAGGAAACTTTGACCCCAACGACAGCTACTGGACCGAGCATCCCGATTTTGGCGGACAGTTGGTTTACGTTAAGGAAGTGGCGATTGCCATGGCCGCGCAAGGGCATCAGGTTGATATTCTCA
>JAYELX010000517.1:0-7846 GCA_034717875.1 Chloroflexota bacterium
GTTATCTCCCTTGTGATTATTCGGTTACCTTGCCCTCGTTCTGGTCCCTCACCCTAACCCTCTCCCAAAGGGAGAGGGAACACAGGCCTCTCATCCTAACCCCTTCCCAAAGGGAGAGGGAACAGCCTCCTCTCCTATACTAACTATACTTCAAATAATTAGGGCAAGCAAGTGTGATAAACTTTAGTGCAAGTTCGTTGCGCACATTTAGAGTTCGGCGATAATTATGGGAGTGTCTACATGCTAGAATCACTTCGTGCAATTGGTGGCTTTGTTCTTTTAGTCAGCGCGGCATTGATCGTTTTCTTTGTGCTGCGATTCGTGCTAAAGAATATGAAACAATTGGTGTTAGTGTTTGGGCTTTTTGTCTTTATACTAGCCATAGCTGCTGGAATAGGTGCTTTTTTGGGAGGTTTGATCGACACCAAGTTTGAGACAGGCAACGCTTTTAGTATTCTATTTGGCGTTGTTTTTGGAACCCCCGCGGGGATATTTGGAGGGAGATGGATTTGGGAAAATTTTGTGCAAGAAAAAGAATGGTGGCCAAAATCCAGGCAAGGTGATTAATCCTGCTTCAAAACGCCGCCAATGATCACACCCAACAAAACAACCAGCGAGACTAAAACCACCCCCACGACCATTGGCTCGCGCTCGGGAGAAATTATCATGGGGATTGGCGAGGCTGTGGGAGATAAAGTCGGCGTGTTGGATGGTCTAAACGTAACCTGGGGAGGGGGTGTCGCTGTGGGGGGCGTCAGCGTATCCGAGGGGGTGGAAGTTGGGGCTGGCGTGGTGGGGTTTTCCGTTACCGTGGGAGTGTGCGCAGCCCGGATGGTAATTTCATCCCCCGGATAAAGCACATCGTCCAGCGTCATCCCATTGAGCTTCAAAACTTCCGCGACTTCGACTTCGTAAGTGTTCGCAATCCCAATCAGCGATTGACCATAATTGACAATGTGTACAATACTACCATCTTCCCGCGGCGTTGAGACGACAAACTGACCAATAGCTGGGCCGCTGGTGGGCGGGGGCGCAGATGTCGCTCCGGGCGCGGCTGTGGGTGCGGGGGAATCAGCTTCCGCACCGCTATAATAACCAGTGTCTACGGTGTAATAGATAAAATTCCCAGCATTGGCCACTCCCGCCCCAATGTACAGAGCGTTGGGATTCAGCATGGTTTGCAGGTGCAGGCTATCCTGCCAATAATCGTAAATCGCCTTCTCGATGGTCATTGTCTGCCCCCCGGCGATATTCTCGGAGACAAAAACCGTCGCACCGCCCCCAAACCCGTAAGCGATGGCTCGGTCTTTAACGTGCGAACCACCCGCCCCGATATGTGTCACCTGACCGATAGAGGCCTGATAATCGCTGTGGGCTTGAGCCGCGGCCATCAACGAGTTATCGATTTGCAGCGCTGGCAGCCCGTTAGCCGTGCGAAAATCGTTGACCGCCGCGACGATAGAATAAGCATCGCTGGCCTGAGCCGCAGTCGGCGCCACCCCCCAACTCAGCGTGAGCAGAATTATCCCCAGCAGAAAAACGAGAGTCCCTTTTTGCATAGTGGCTTTATGATAACCGAAAAGCTGCGAGAGGGCGAATGAGGTAAAAGCCGAATTCGTTCGGTGGCTAAAATTCCAACGAAAACACCACCACCACCGGATCGTGATCAGACTTGCGCATGGGAGATTCGTCGGCCGGATCAGGCAGTGTGTAATCGGCGTTGACATGCAGTACATCCACGCGGCGCAGCATTTCCAGCAGTGATGGGGTTATTAGAATATGATCCAACACCTGCGACTGGCCCTGATAGATATACGTGTAGCGCTCGTTTTCGGGCAGCATCTCGAAGACATGAATCAAACCGGCATCCCGCAGCGTGTCGATGGGGAGTGAGTCGTAATACGAATTCAGATCACCCATCACCGCCACATAAGCATCGGGATTCTTGGCCAATAGTTCTTCCAGCACGGTCACGTTCCAGGCGGCCTGGGCAGCGCGGCGCGGCTCGGTAGCCTCGACACCGCCGCTCATGGACGTGAAGTGATTGTTGAGCAAGTTCAAAACAACAGACCCAGAATCAGTCATCACCTCGACTTTAACCAGCAGCGGCGGGCGGCTGGTCAAGCCCCCTGGGGCGATATATTGATGCTCGTTTATTACCGTGGCCTGATCGCCGCGTACCAGATAACCGACGTCAATGCCGCGGCTGTCGCTGCCCTCAATCAACACAGGTTGATAGTCATATCCCGCCAGCGATTCATGCGCGGCAATATCCTCCAACACGCCGATATTTTCCACCTCTTGCAATCCCACCAGCGTGGGCGCACCCGCGGCCAAAATCGTATGGGCAGATTTTGCAATTTGGAGCTTATATTCGTCGATGCTGGGCATAGGTGGGCTGGCTGGATTCGGCTCCAGGAAGTCGAAGAGATTTTCCACATTCCAGGTCATCAGGCTGAACTCGTCGCTGCTGATGATGGGCAGGGTGAGCGGTGACGCTGTGGCAGTTGTGGATGGGGTGGTGGATGGGGTGATGGTGGGCATTGTGACCGCTTCAAGCTTGTAATGCCCGTAGGTGTAGGCCAACGGCCCCACCAATCCGCCCACGCTATCGCCAACGTTGACGGTATAAGCCAGCGTCGAACGGTCATCGTGAGTTGTAGAACTGCCGTCATCCACGATGATAATCATGCCATTTTGTTCGGCGTCGTGCTGCCACAGACGCTCCACTTCGTGATCGGGCTGCACCAGGGCGTATTCGCCGTAGTGATTCAGGGGCGCAACCGCCGCGGCCGGGCCGGTGACCTGAACGAACATGCCCTCCAAAGCTTCGTAATAAACCTCCGCTTCGGCCTCATCGCTGGGCGGATTTAGCTCCACCGGCGCGGGCAATTCGTGCCCCGAACTTTGCACCTCGACATCTTGCGGCGATTCGATTTGGAGTTGGGTTTGCTGGTAAGCCTCCCGCACCACCCCGCTGACCTGCACCCAATCGCCCGCAGCGACAGCGACATCCATCCCGCCCGTGTTGACGAACAACCCATCGGACGTGGCCGGGTCGTTGTCATCGTCGATGGCCTGAATCCAAAAACCTCCCAGTTCGGGGAAAACGCCGCTAACAACACCCATTGTCGCCGTCTGATCGAAAATATAGGGGGAGCGGGAACTCTCTCCCTGAATGGCCCAAATAGGAACCGTTTCGCTCAGGAATATGTGCTGCGCCATGCTTTCGGCAGGCTGCGACCATTCGGCAGCCGCGGCCTGTGCGCTCCCCAGGCGAATCTCGTCGGCAACAATGGCCTGGGCCTGATAGCTGACGCCGACCGCGCCGCCATCTCCGGCCAACTCGGGGATTGCCCAAGTTATGACTCCCTCCTCTTCAACTCCATCGTCGGAAATCTCTTTCACGTCCAGGTCGAACCTTGGTATTGGCGCGGTGATGACCACGTTGGTCAGCACATTGGGTGTGTGATTGTAGACCGTCAGCGACACGCCAAAAATCTCACCCGCTGCCACGGTGTTGGGGGCGTCTATTTCCAGCCGCAAATTGGACGGGTAGATTTTCTCTAAATCGGCCTGGACGCGCGGGTACATTTGTTGGCCAGCGTCACGCACCTCGATAATCCCGGTGAGGCGGTATTGGTCGCCGCTTTCGATTGCTTCGACGCTGATATTTGTTAATTTGTCTACGTAGACATTGAGCAGATGACCGGCTTCATCGGTCAGGTCTATTTCATAGCTGTAAGATAACTCTTCGACTCGCGTTATCATCCCCTCAGCCTGAATCAATTTCCCGGGCAGATTCTCGATATCGGTGGCGGCGGCAGGGACTCCCACGGGGGTGGCTGCCAGCATTGTGGCCTGGCTGCCCTCTTCAAGGATAGTCACATCCGCCGCGGAAGCGGGAATTAGCTCCAGGGCGCCGCGATAAGCCTCAACAATACCTCTCACCCTGACTTTATCCCCCAAGGAAATATTTACTTCACCTTCGCAATCATCAGCAAAAATCTGGATGCCGCCGCTTTCGTCCTCGAGATAGAATTTGGTGTTGCCGCTTCCGGCGTAATAGCCGCCCGTGTACATTGTGGCGATGCCTTCGACGACAACTTCCTCGCCGATGAGTGCCCGCGCCGTACCGATGGGGACTTCGCTGATGACGGCGGTCGGCTCAATGGGAGTCGGCGCGGCGGTTGTGGTGGCTGTCATCAGCTCCGCTGATGTGGCGGTGGGCGCTTGCGCTGGGGTCTGGCCACAAGCCGGGAGGGTGATAAGTATGAGTACCAATGTTGCTATGAGAAGGTGTTTGCTCATTGGGGTTTGCTCCTTGGGGAATACCCCGCAATTATAATCGTGCCCAACTACAAACCTAGCATCGGCACCTTGATTCCATGCTTCTTGGCCGCGTCGATAGCCTGCTTGTAGCCCGCGTCGGCGTGGCGGGCGATGCCCAGACCGGGGTCGGTGGTCAAGACCCGCTTCAAACGGCGAGCGGCTGCGGCAGTTCCATCGGCGACGATAACCTGCCCGGCGTGCTGGCTATACCCAATCCCCACGCCGCCGCCATGATGGAACGAAACCCACGTCGCACCGCCGACAGCGTTGATCAGAGCGTTGAGAATAGGCCAATCGCTAATAGCATCGCTGCCATCTTTCATCGCCTCGGTCTCCCGATTGGGAGAAGCCACAGACCCAGAATCCAGATGGTCACGCCCAATCACGATGGGAGCTTTGACAACACCCTCGGCTACCAAATTATTGAAAGCAATGCCAGCCTGCACTCGTTCCCCGTACCCCAGCCAACAAATCCGGGCTGGGAGTCCCTGAAAAGGAACCTGCTCTTTAGCCATCCGCAGCCAACGATGCAAATGTTCGTCCTCGGGGAACAGGGTCATAATTACCTCGTCGGTGCGGTAAATATCCTCCGGATCGCCCGAAAGCGCAACCCAGCGGAATGGGCCTTTACCCTCACAAAACAAAGGCCGCACATAAGCGGGCACAAAACCGGGAAAATCGAAAGCATTTTCGACACCCTGGTTATAGGCTTGCTGGCGGATATTATTGCCATAATCGAAAGTCTCTGCGCCCCTTTTTTGCAGCTCCAGCATCGCCCGAACATGAATGGCCATAGATTCCATCGAGCGGTTTCTGTACTCATCCGGGTCAGACTTCCGCAAAGCCTCAGCTGCTTCTACGCTCGAACCGGCGGGCACATAATTGATGGCATTGTGCGCCGGGGTCTGGTCTGTGACCACGTCGGGAGTAACCCCGCGCTCGACCAGGGCGGGATAAATATCGGCGGCATTGGCAATTAACCCAATTGACTTGGCTTCACCTTTCTCCACCGCATCCCGAACCATTGTCAAAGCAGCGTCCAAATCAGCGCTGACCACATCCACATAGCCATCATTCAATCGACGCTTTGCGCGTTCGGGATCTACTTCGACAATCAACCCAACGCCCTCATTCATGGTAATCGCCATCGGCTGCGCGCCGCCCATACCGCCCAACCCGGCCGTGAGCGTAAATTTACCCTTCAACGAGCCCCACCCCCGCTGCCGAGCCAACGAACCGAGCGTCTCATAAGTCCCCTGCAAAATCCCCTGAGTGCCAATATAAATCCACGAACCGGCCGTCATCTGCCCGTACATGATCAAACCCTTTGCGGCCAACTCATCGAAATGTTCCTGCGTGGCCCAATGAGGCACCAAGTTGGAATTAGCGATCAAAACACGCGGCGCGTCAGTATGCGTTGTGAACACGGCCACGGGCTTTCCCGATTGCACCAGCAGGGTCTCATCTATTTCTAAATTGCGCAGGCTTTCCAAAATCGCATCAAACGCTTCCCAGCTTCGGGCGGCCTTTCCGCTTCCGCCATAGACAACCAGCTCTTCAGGATTTTCGGCCACATCGGCTTCCAAATTGTGTTGAATCATGCGGTAAGGCGCTTCGATCAGCCAATTTTTACAAGTCAATTTAGTGCCTCGCGGGGCCCGAACTACACGCGGTTTCGACATAACAACCTCCTCTAGGTTACGGTTGAAGTATTAATATATTTGGATACATTATAATCCAAAGCGGGCTGAGGATTGATTATATTAGCAAATCGCGGCCAATCAGACTGGGAGTCCGCTCGTCCTGCGGCGGGGTTTACCCTCACCCTAACCCTCTCCCAAAGGGAGAGGGGACGATCACGATGCCCCAACAATGGAATCAGCCCCCAAGGGAGTCCGTTCGTCCTGCGGCGGGGTTTACCCTCACCCTAACCCTCTCCCAAAGGGAGAGGGGACGATCCTGTTACCCCAACGATGGAATCAATCCCCAAGGGAGTCTGCTCATCCCGAAGGGAAGTTATGTCAAATAAAATAGCTTGTGGTAAGATTTTCGGTAGTGGTTGCATTATAAGTGACGAGGTGTTCCACCGCAGAGCGGATGGAACGAGATATCAAATTGAGAAAAGCTGGGGCCTGACCCTATAATCTCTGGAGGTAAAATAATGAAACAAATTTGCGTAGTGGGTGTCGGATACGTGGGACTGATCACGGCTGCTGGGTTTGCTGATTTGGGCAACCGCGTGATTGCACTCGATATCGACGAGAAAAAAATCGAGGGGCTGAAACAGGGAAAGATGCCCATTTATGAGCCTGGCCTGGAAGAATTGGTCGAGCGCAATGTCAAAGCCGGACGACTGTCATTCACCACATCTTATACAGAGGGATTGCAAGGTACTCAATTTGCTTTCATTGCGGTGGGAACTCCCTCAGGCGTAGATGGGGAAGCGGATTTGCAATACGTGGAAGCCGCCGCCCGTTCTGTAGCCGAGAATATGAGCGAGCGACTCATTATTATCAACAAGTCCACTGTGCCTGTTGGCACCGGCGATTGGGTGGCCGAAATTGTCGAACGCAATCAAAAAGACGATATCCTTTTCTCGGTGGTCTCTTGCCCCGAGTTCTTGCGCGAAGGGTCAGCTATTCTTGATTTTATGAATCCACATCGAACCGTCTTGGGGTCATTGGATCGTGAAGCAGCCGATGAAGTGGCCCAATTACACCTTCCGCTGCGCGCTCCAATCATGATTACGGATTTGCGCACGGCAGAGATGATAAAATACGCTTCCAACGCTTTCCTGGCAACCAAGATTTCATTCATCAACGAAATGGCTAATGTCTGTGAAGCTTTGGATGCTGATGTCACAGAAGTAGCTACCGGCATGGGCTACGACGAGCGCATTGGGCCTCACTTCCTGTACGCAGGATTGGGCTACGGCGGCTCTTGTTTTCCCAAAGATGTCAAGGCTTTAGCGCACATGGCCGAAGAAAAGGGTAAACACCCGCAACTACTTGGCGCCGTCATGGACATCAATGATCACCGCCGTCCCATGGCTGTGGCCCGTTTACAAGAGATGCTCGACGGCGAATTGAAGGGATGCATTATTGGCATGTTGGGACTGGCTTTCAAGCCCAACACCGATGATATGCGTGATGCGCCATCCATTGATATTGCCAACAAATTAATCGCTGCGGGAGCAAAAGTGCGCGCTTATGACCCTGTGGCTATGGAGAACGCGGCCAAGCTTCTGCCTGCCGTCGTGATGATGTCGGACCCTTATGAAATGGCAGAGGGCTGCGACGCACTTATCGTCAACACCGAGTGGAACGAGTTCAAGCAGTTGAACCGCCGCCGCATTTATGATTTAATGAAGCAAGCGGTGATTTTCGATGGCCGCAACATTTACGACCCGAAGGAGATGTTCGAATTAGGTTTCAAGTATCGCGGTGTCGGGCGCGGCTATAATGATGCTCGCCAAGTTACGGCTTGGGATTGAAATCCCAAGCTAATAGCTCAA
>JAYELX010000518.1:0-7829 GCA_034717875.1 Chloroflexota bacterium
GTGCGCCGGTTCGAACTCAGCAGCAAGTAGATTTGATCGTGATAGGATGTGGTGAAGTTGGCGGCTCCGGCAGTTTCCACCACGCGGTTACCCACGTATTGACGGATGGCGTCCAGATCGGCGCTGGAACCAGGGTCATCGAGCAAGACTTGCCAGATCCAACCGATCGCATCGAGAGAGAGATTCTCTAGCTCGGCTTCGTTGAGCAGATTGCGTGCTTTGACCGGGTCACTGTCGCCCATCAGGTTGCGCACGTAAAGAGCGTATGCGCTCAGCGTTTGACGCGTGCGCAGACTGTACCAATAGGGGTAGTAACTCTCGATATCGCGGAGATAAGAGAGCACCCATTGCTGCATTTCCTCGGGGACTTCGAAGCCCTTGAGTTTGGCTCGTTCTAAAGCGTGCGCAACGTGGATGGTATTGAAGGGAATTGAATCTCGGCCGCGCCGCCAGTAAGGGAAGCCGCCATCGTTGTTTTGCAATCCTTGCAATTTTTCGATATCTCGCTGTACGGCTGCTTCCATTGCCTCCGGGCTGGGCAATCCCTCGGCATCGAAAGCTGTCAGCACGTCGCGCAGAGCGGCAACGCCGAGTATGCGCGAGGCCAATTGTTCCGAACATTCGTAGGGATACGAGACCAGATAGAGCACCGCGTCGCTAAGCGCGTGCAGTGCGGTGGATGATGTGTTGATCTCTAAGCCGCCGAATTGCGGAAAGACGTTCTCAGGCGCGGCCACAGGTTGAGCGATAGCCCCATCATCAATTACGCCGTAAGTGGCGAAAGCTTCTGTCGTTGCTGGGGTGTAGACGGGCAGCTCCACTGAGGCAGCATCGGCATAATCGCCCGATACGGCTGCAATTTGAAAACGAGCCGTCCCAGCCATTTCTGCGGCAGCCGGGAAGCGTACTTCCAGCCGGTCGTTGGCTGGAACCGTCACGCTCAGACCCAGGTGGTCGCTGAAACTTAGATTGCTGGCTTGCACAACAACGTTAGCTTCTATGGGTTCATCGGTCTGGTTTTGGAGCACCACTGGCAGTTCGATTCGGTCTCCAAAGTTGAGGAAACGGGGAGCAGATGGGCGCACCATCAGCGGCAGCCGCGCCGTCAGGTTGGATTCTGCCGAGCCAAATTGCTTTCCACTTGAATCCACGGCTACGACCATGACGCGGTAGCGCGTCAGGTTGTCGGGTAATTCGATTTTTATTGCCGCGGCCCCATTTTGATCTGTCCGTACTGTTGGTACGAATGCAGCCAGCGGATTGAAATCCATCCGCACGCTGATCGGGCTGGCTCCGGTTGTATCTAGTTCTGCTCCACCAATTTCGAGCATGGCTTCATCGCTGAACGTAGTGCCAGGCGCGGGTGCAGCCATTTCTGCTTCCTCCATTACCGATTTTTCGGCATCGGTGGGTTGAGGCATGTTTTCGGCAGCATGTCGAGATGCTTCGGTCAGCGATTGCGGATCGGCCAGCACGATGCTGGAGCGGCCATAGGTGCTGCTCAGCCCGGACGAGCGATCTCGATAGAAGGTAGAAATGGGATCGCTCAATTGATAGTCTGTCAGGGCCAGGATGGCCTCGTCAACCACAACCACGGCAAACTCGGCGTCGGCCACGGGTTGGCCGTCCGCATTTGTCAGCAGCACGTCCAGGGTTGTTTCTCCGCCCGGTTCCAGTTTTGTTTCCTCGGGGCTGAGTTCGAGCGCGAGGGTGCGTTCTAGCGGTGGAATCTGGAGATTGAGCTGCCCGCTGGCGTAGGCCGGTCGCGGCGGAGCCGCGTCGAGGGCTTCGCCGTTGTCGTCCGTACGTGGAGCCGAACCAACTACATCTACCTGCACGTGCAGGTTGGGGATGTATTTCTCTTTGATGGGCACTTGCAGGGTTGTGCTGCCATCTTCGATAACGAATCGCTCGGTGTAGAGGATACCGCTGCGACTGACAGTCAGCAGGCCTTGCGCGGGGGAAAAGGGGGATTGCACCAGTATCTCGGCAATGTCGTCGGGCTGGTAATTCTCTTTGTCCGGGATCAGGGTGACGGTTTCTTGCTCGACTTCCCGCTCGGGGACCTGTTTACCTCCGCTGACCCAACGAGTGAATTGGCTCTGATTCTTCCGCCCGCTCTCATCGTGGATTGTGGCGGTGATACGGTAACGGCCACCCACCTCGGTCGTGAAATTACAGATCACCGGCTCCATAGCAGAATCCAGGCTGCATTCCTGAATATCCACTTCTTCCTGATTCCAGCCGTTATCCCCATATTTCCATTCCAACCGGGCAGCCTCAACGCGGATGAGTCGGCCGGGAATCGGGTTTCCATCTAAATCTGTGACGATCAACTCGATTTCCAGAGGAGTGCCGCGCTCGACAAAATAACGCTCGCTGCGCATGCCCACATAGAGGTCGGCGGGATGAACAATCAGGCTGGTTGTGCCGGCCCAGGCCTGGCGGTTGACATCGAAAACCGTGGACTCGGCTAATAGGCTGTACGGTCTTGGTTCGCCAACATTTTCAAAATCCAGACGTAGAAAGTGGTTGCCGGATGCGTCCGTAAGTCCGGAATAATTTTGTGTTTGGCTCCCGTCGCCGCCAGAGCCAGCACCGTAGAACCACCACCAGGGTTCCCAGTAGCCAAAGTCAAACTCAGGCCAGTTGGGGGGTTGATAGTTGGTCGGGGTCGAGTTTAGCTGCCAATTAACTTCGGCGTTGGGCAGCGGGCCGCCGGCGAAGTATTGGGCCTCCACCGCCACAATAGCGTGTTCGCCGACAAGATAAGGTCCAGTGGTTTCGTTGCGAGCGGTTACTTCGAACTCCGGGCGTCGGAATTCTTGGATTTGGAAGCTATGGATATATTGCGCGCCGCTCAGAGACCCTAGGCTTCCTTCTGCATCCAACATGATTTGGGCTTGGCCCAGGTTAGCATTTTCGGGCATGGTGAAGGCCAAATCGAAACCGCCCAGTTCATTTACATCAACGCTGCCGCCGCCGTAATCGTTGCCCTGAGGCCCGATGATTTGGTAATGCACGCTGGTGACACCCTCTCCCACCAGCCCGACATCGCCATCTTGCCCCCCGCCGATGCGCCGCATCCAACCTTTGAGATGCACCTCTTCGCCGGGGCGGTACATCTGGCGGTCGTCGAACACGTACCAGCGCAGTTCATCGGAGACGCTGCTGCGCTGCCAACTACCATCGCCCCAATAGTAGGTAGAGTTGGGCAGCATGGCCTCGTCTTTGCCCTGACGCGCAACCAGATAGGAAGCCCCAGCGCTGGGAATATCGAATCTGGCGATACCGTTCGCGTCCGTGGTGGCATTTGAGTCTGTCGAATTGGATGCAATGTTTATATCCGCCAGTGGCGCGCCGTCCTGCAGCGAGCTGGCCCAGACCACCAATTCGCTGTGATCGGCGAAAGCGTCCAATCCAATCTGAGTCACCTGAACCCAAACTTGCACAGTTTCCCAATAGCGGTCTTCCTCGAACAGGCCGCGGTGGGGCTTGACGATGACGATAAAGTGGCCGTAATCGCTGTCCATCACCTCGCTCAACTCGATGCCCACTTCGGTCAGCACGTCGGTTTGAATCTCTGTCCGTTGAGTTTCGTCCACCACTTTTTGACCCGGTGGCCGCATGGGGTTGTCGGTCTGTTGATATTCGCGCAGATATTGGTTGAACATGGGCCAATCTGACGGTTCAACTGCATAAATTTCGACATCCAATCTGTCATAATTGATGGTGTAGAGGGATAAAACCGGCTCACTTGCGGCAGGGTCCAAACTAACGAAGATTTGATCCGGCCCGATCAGGGCTGGTTCTGCCGAACCAATTATGAATTTGATTTCTTCGTCCCGGCCTAAAGTTTGACCGTACTCATCCCGAATATCCCCGTCAACTGTGACCCGATAGGTTGTCTGCCCCTGTGTCATTCCGCGGATTTGGACGCTATTCCCAACGATATTCACCGCTGCACCGGGCAATTCTGGTTCGATGCGCAGCATGCTTTCGGCGTAGGCCTCGGTGTCAATGGCGTTGTTGAATTGGAAATAGAGAGGCGTTAATGGATGGCAAGCATATTCCCTCGTGGCACAATTTTGATCTATGATTTGCAGCGGCGCGTAGGTTTGAAAACTATAACCTTGCGCATTTTGGGTGACCAAAGGCCCCTCCGCCGAGGGCGTTCCCGGCCCCACGTTCACGGAGATGGTTGTATCCTTTGGGAGAGGATTCTCAACCTGGAAGGCCAGCCAGCGTCCCTCACCGGCGTTTTCGGCCATGTAGCTGACGGTTTCGTGGGCAGCAACGCTCTCATCGTCAGCAAGTTCAATCCCAACAGATTCTCCCCCCGCACTCACTTGAATCGTCTCCAGCACCGCTTGCGGATTAATGCGCTGATCGAAGGCGATAAAGAATAACGGTTCCAAAGGTTGCGAGTCGTAAGACGGATAATATGTTTTGATTGTGGGTGTGGGTGTGCGGAAAGAGAACTGAACCGCTTGTTCCAGCGCGTTGCCCGTGGCAGATTCTACACCCGCGGGCACAGTGACTGTATATTCGGTCGCCATGGGCAGGCGGTCAATTTGCTTGGAATCATATTGGAAGTTGAGCGTTTTGGTTCCCAGCCATCGCCACGTGCCGGGTAGTTGCGGCTCGATTTGCACGGGCACATCTTCGTTTGCCAGTTCTTCAACCGTGGTCAGCGCGACCATGGGTTGGTTGAAAGTGACATTCACAAATGGCGCAATCGGAATCTCCCCTTCCGGAGAATAACGCAGCACCTCCAACGGCCTGGACTCAACTGATTCTGGTTCTGCGGCATCTGCCGGCGGCGGGAAGGCCTCCTCGATTGTCTCACCGGGGCGCGGCGGCGGCAGGATTTCCTCCGGGAGCCTGAATTCGACCTCATCATCGGGTTCAGCAGTCAAGATCGGCAGCCGTGCTAGGACACGCTCGACTTCCTGATCGGAGAGCGGCTCGCCGGTGGCCACGGGCAAAGGCTCAGTTGTATCTGCCCGTTCCTGTCCCTCGCTCAACTTGATGGTCAGGCCCGGTTCTCCATCGTCATCATCATCACCATTCCCAGCGGGTGCTCCATCAATTCTTTCAGTAGAATCATCCACTTGTCCCATCGGTATGATTTGGTTGTCGCTAGAATCATCATCTCCTGGGCTTGGAACGATTCCACAGGCGATGACGGCTGCCAACAATACAACCACGATCAGCGTGGGTAACGATGTTCTTATTTTGTGTGCATTCGAGTGTTGAGACATGGCTTGGGTCTCCTTGGTGGGCTAAATGTGTCACTGTAATTGTATGATTCCACGGGTATTCTAAAAATTTCGGGGAAAGTAGGGCGGGATTCCACGCTTTGCGTTCCCGGAGGGTATACCCGCCGCATCCTACTGTTGGAAAGCGGATGGGTAGCGGATCGCTGTGCGTGCCCGTGGCAAGCGGATGAAGCGGGTTCAAGTGTTCGTGGTTGGGCACGAAAGTGACCGATGGTAGCAGCGGTGACTCTCGGATAATGGTAAAAAGGTAAGTGATAGTTTTTTACGCGAGGTGACAGTCACCTATAAAATCGATTTATATTTTGAATCATCTCGCTAACCAGTGTGTTTTCTGTAACAAGACACCTTTGGAGGTGACTGTCACCTGTGTTCATCACCAACTATCGTTCATCATTACATAGACGCCATAAAGCGCGAAATAGTTCCAACACGTCTTCACGGCCACGGAATTTCGACCGGCTGAGTGTAGCCATGCTTCTCGGCAGCCAGGACGCGCCCGTGTGATGCCTCGTCGCAGCCAGGTTCGTCAACGACCTCGGCAGCAACCCCGTAAGCCCCCAACGGGTTGAAGGTGATTTCACCGTTCTGACAAACCCAAGCTTCGATCACGTAGGGCACCTGCTCGGCATCATCTCCGGCGTGCAGGGTCAGCGCTCCCCAAAACACTGTGACCACATCTCCCTCGCGGGAGGCCGAGACGCCCTTCAAGGGGCCATAGTACGGCGACCAGGGCATGATTATGTGCGCGTCAACCGGCTCTACGCTGATAATCTCGCCTTTGACGTCCATCAATTCTGCTTTGACCCAGCAAGGATTATCGCCGCCAATGGCTTGAATCAGAATCCAGTCGCCTAAGCCGTTGCGCCCGATAATCTCCAAATTACTTCCGCCAACTAGGCCGTACTTGTAGATGTACATTGCGCCAGGCCCGTAGCGGCAATTGGCTCTCTCCGGGATGACCTGTCCGCGCAGCAGCGCGTATGTGGGCGTGAGTGTCGCTGTGGATGTTTTCGTTGATGTCGGTGTCTGGCTGGGCGTGGGCGTAAACGTGGGGGATAATGTCGCCGTGGGCGGGACGGGCGTCAACGTTGGGGTGGGCGGTGGTTGCGTAGCTGTTGCAGTTTCGGTTGGGGCTTGCGCCTGCGTTGATGCAGTCACATTCACGCTCGGAGCTGTCGCTGCGGGTGGATTGCAGGCGGATAGAAACAGGGTGCTGGTCAGTATTAAAATGAAGTGGAGGGGTAATTTTTTCATGGCGAGGTAGCAACACAAATGCTGAAGCCGGTCTCCCGACCGTGCGTACGTGACTGTCACCTTTTACCATCATTTACTTCTTTATCACTACCTAGTTGTCAATACAAATCACAGTCCATTGCCTGATTGATTCTCTCCAACGCCTCGTCTCGCTGTGTCGATGCTGGGGTGCTGGCTTCGATGCGTTCCCAGGCTTCGCAAAGCATCGGGCCGATGAATTTGTTGATTTCCAGAGCTTCGAATGTTAATGCCTCGGCGCGCGCGATTTGGCCGGTGTGGGCGTATCCTTCGATAAACGGGAGCCTCTCGGAGGCGTGATTGGGAGAATCATCTAACGGGAAGGCGATATCTCCGAGTTGAGCCACTTGCTCCCAATCTCCGCGTTGGCGCGCCAGGTCAGCTTTTTCAAAATAATAACACCAGCTTTTCGTTTGTGGATATTTAGCCAGCACGCCAGGCAATGTCGCCGCCGATTCTGCATCTGTGATGATGCGGTCGGGGTGGGAGTAGGGCAGAACTTCCCGCATGTAGGATGGGAGCAAGGGGTAATAGTGGTGGTGGGCATCATCCAAAACGCGCAAACAGGCCGGAGGCGCGTGATATAAAACCAGGGCCTGTTGGGGGGAACCTTCGAAGGGGAAAAAGCGGTATAGGCGCGAAAGAGTGGTGTCTTTGTCGAAAAACGTTTGCTCGCGGCCAAAGCGCAATTCGATATAATACATGAACAGGGGCATGTCGCCGCTCGAAAAATCGGGCGCATAAGTCCAATTCAAAGGAGCGGTGAGCGAGTTATCTGTGGATTGTGTCGCCGAGAGTTGGTTGGATAGGATGGCCGTATTCGGCTCTAGGGCGGGGATGCGCCAGGTCAGCTGCTGAAAAAAACTGATTTGATGCTGCCAGTCTCTCCGATAGGTGATGCTGTTCTGATAATGGAAGCCGACAGATAGTCCGATGATCAGGGAGATTAGAAGCACTTTGACGGTTTTCTTTTTGATGAGCAGCTCTAACACCGCGACCAGAAGTAGGCTTGCGCCCAGCATCATTGGTAGCGTCAGTCGGTCGAAGGGAAAATTTAGCCTGATATCCAATCCCGTGACCCAGAAGGGGATAGGGCCTAAAATGAGGGCTGCTACCGATATTGTGACCGCTTCTGCCCCCCAACGTTTAGACGCGGGACTTGACCGGGAGAAGATGAAGAATAGCAAAACGCCCACGGTAGCGACGATGGTTAAACCCCAATAATATAGCCTGGATCGGGGGCCAAAAAGCATGGGGTCGGGTTGCCGCAATATT
>JAYELX010000519.1:0-7805 GCA_034717875.1 Chloroflexota bacterium
GGGTTTTTAGCGTAAAACAGCAAACCATAGTGAGCGGGCATTACTTTACCCAATGGCATTGCCATCGCATCCCACACAATCCAGTTCTGAAAATAGAGTCGCTGATTAAGAAACGCGGCGTGATACATCGTCCAGTGAGGCAAATTCAGAACATACAACGAACCGGTCGGTTTCAGTACCCGCGCGTACTCTCCCAACCAAGCATTGCACCACTTAACGTATTCTTCATCCGCCCGCTCATCATCGTAAACGTGGTACTCTTTATCAAGATTATATGGCGGGTCAGCAAAAACTAAATCTATAGAATTGTTGGGATACTGTCTAAGTATCTTCACCGCGTCGCCGTGATGTACAACATTGAACAACTTGCTGGCCGAAACCTCAGTCTCGACATTGTCAGTAACATCATTATATTTTTTTTGCTGACCAATGAAACCAGGAAATTTATACTGAACAGTCGCTTCTGCTACGCTTCCATCAACTTCGATTCCTTCTTTAGGCCCAATAAGACCTTTGACAGCATCAACAGGGACATGGATATTCAATTGTTGAAACAAGTCAGTCCCCCTGTGACTAATATCTGAGCCTTTCTCGGACGATTCCAATTCCAACATTCGCAAGATGGCTTCGAGAACTGGCTTCGAAAGCTGAGAATAATTATCCGCTTCTGGCAAATCCTTCCATACATCAGAAATAACGTACCCATCGGGATGCATCAAATGAGATTTACCGCCCCAATCTTTAAGCGTTCTCTCACAGAAGGAACAAGGCTGATGAGGAAAGCGGGTTCGTTTTACATGAAATCGTCCCTTGCCTTTAGTAAAAAGAAGCACAGCGGCGTGAACAGAAGGCAACCCACTCTCTTTTTGCTGCAACTGCGATTCAATAGCAATCCAATACTTAAATTTCAAGCTCTGGTCAAGATGGACACCTAATTCGGGTAAGTACTCAGGGCGACCTTGTACAAAGAGTACTCCTTCGTTCTTCAACACACGCACACATTCGTCCAATAGTATTTTTAACTTACCGATATTGGACAAATCTAACGCAGCCGTAACGACCACGATAAAATTAAAAGAATCGTCTTGTGCATCTTTCAGCGTTTGGTTAAAGTTTTTTCTATCCGGGCATACAATATTCATAAATTAATCCTTAAAAACGAGTAGTGGTAAAAAGGTAAGTGATGAAGATTTTTGCACTAGGTGACAGTCACTTATAAATTAGCCTACGTCCTAAATTGGATCGCTTAACCAGCGTGTTTTCTCAACAAAACGCCTTTGCAAGTGACTGTCACCTCTGCTCATCACTTACCATCTAACCACCACCAAAAAACGTAATTACTCAGTCCCCTTGCCATCTCCCTCCTCATCAGGAAACAAATCACCGCGCGCCCAAAGAATAATGCTTGTAGATTCTAGCGGGGCGTCGCGAAAGACGAACCAATCTACCCACGGCGATGGCGCGCCCCCCAACCAACTCGGTGACAGCCGCCAAACAAAATCCTGACCGCGATACGCAGCCGCCCACGCCATCGTCTCACTCTCCACTGGGGCAATCACCACCGCAGGCAAAGCACCCTCCTCCAAAGAAGAAACAAAAACAATATCAGAAAATTCTCGTAAAACCCAACGAAGAGCGGGCGAATCAAGCAAAACAACCCCATCCAACGAATTGGCATCCCCCGTTTGCCTGAGAGACAAATCAGTCAACGTGCCAGCCAACAAATCCGCTTGCCCCGTCTGTGGGGGTGGAAACCACAACTCTGTCGGGCTGCCGGGGCGCACCTGCGAAAGACCAAACATGGCCGCAAGTGTGTACAGGCCAAAAGCGACCAAAACGCCAAGAACCGTGCCACTGCGCGCAACGCCCCAGGACCAGCCCAGCCCCACAAAAACAACGCTCAAAACCCCCAACACAAACACACCACCAATGAGCAGCCAACGCACGCGCAGCGCATCAGCCACATCGAAGCGCATCCCAGCCAAAGTCAACCAGGCCATCACCAGCAAAACCACCACGGTAGCAGCCTGCCCCAACGAAACACGCTCCCGCCAATCTTCCATCAAATCATCCGAAAAAGCAAGCCCAGCCAAAGTCCACAGCGGCACAATCACCCAGGCCACATCGCCGACCTGCCGGGCGGGATAAACCAAAACCACAGCCAACGCTGCCAAAAACCACAACACAAACCAGCGACCCCGTTCCCAATCACGCCCGGCGGCAACGCCGGCAAAAATCAATGCCAGCGGCAAATACACCCCCACCGCCGCCAACAACCGCCCCGCGGGAACACCCGACCAGCTCCCCCAGCCCTGTAAAAACACCGTCAGAGATTTACCAAACAAACTTAATCCCGCTGGGAAATATGTGAAGATGGTGCCAACGAGCAACACAGTCCCACAAGTGAAGATAAACCACACCCGAAGATATTGCTGTGAGAAGCCCGCGTGCTCAGTGAGGGCTGCCATTTTGAATCGATCTCCTCGCCCCGCAACAGACCGAACCAAAACCGCCATCCCCAGCGCGATGCCCAACCCCAGCAACCCCACCCACACCGCCGGCCCAGACAACAACGCCAACCCGGCAAAAATTCCACTCCAGGCCGGTTTACGGGTAAAAAACAGCGTCAACACCAAAGTGCCAAAACTAATCGCCATAATCTGCCCGCCGACCTGACGCGACAGCGCAACCAGACCGGGGTCCAGGGCCAATCCAAAAGCGAGAAACAAAGCTGCTTTTCGTCCCAATCTATGGCGCCCAAGCAAGGGAATCAGCACCATCAGACTCCCCGCCAGGGCAGGCCACAAGCGCGCCAATGCGTTACTGCTGCCCAACAGCGAAAACGCCATCCCCGTCAAAGCCAGATAGCCGGGCTGAGGGGGCAACGCCGCGGCATCCCCAGCGGGCAAGTCCAATGCTGAAATAGCGGAAGCCGCTTCGAGGTCGGAAAGAGGCTCCACCCCCAGGTTGAGCATACGCACACCCAGGGCCAGAGCAAATGCCAAAATATAGATTAAATCTTCAAAGGATAGTTGTCTTTTATTCATATCAATAAATTATATCCTCACTTGCTGGCAGTTCCTTCATAAATAATCACACCTTTCTGCTCGAATACCTAGTTGACTCGGTCATGAGACCGGTCACAGCAATGAAAGCAATAGAAGCGATGAAGGATAGTTGTCTTTTAGTCATATCAATAAATTATATCTCTACCTGCTGGCAAAATCTTCGTAAATAATCACATCTTCCTGCTCGAATACCACTTGCAGGTTGTGAGCAAATTTAGTTTCCCTCAACCCAGCCGGGCAGGCCGTGCTGCCGGCGGCATATTCGGCCCGTTCCCGTGCGCCGACAACGACGTAGCGGATGTCGTATTGATCTAGAATTTTACGAGCGTCGGGCCAGGTGGGCGTGCAATAAAGCCGCTCGATATCGCTGCGGCGTGTGCCCATCTCCTCGCTGCCGCCGCGCCATTGAATCTCGTGAAATTCCCAACCCAGCACGGTGGGCTGCCCGCTATTAGAAGCCATGCGCGCAAAACCAGTATAACTGCCCCCTACGGCTTCGGCAACCACTCCCAACGGAGCTTGACGCAGCCAAATCATCGCTACTAATTCGTCGGGCGCGCTGTTCTCTAAATACGCGCTTCCGTCCAGCGTCCACTGTTCCGGGTTGAAGTGATTGGTTTTCGACCACAATCCCATGGCAGGATAAATCAGCCCCAAACATCCAACTATTATCAACCCAATTCGGAAGACCGCTCGCCAGGGAGGGCGCAAACGAGTCCACATAACGAATGAAGCGTAGGCCGCGGCAATGCTCCACATAAGCCAGGCGACGTAATAGAATTTGAAGATGGTGTTGATGCGGTAGCCAAAGAGATCGCGCAGGTAAACAAATTCTGGAACCAGCACCAAAAGCCCGCCGATGAGAATGAGAAGGAGAGCGAATATATGAGAACGGGCGAAAGGGGCGGAGTCGCTGGGAGAAGCAGATGATTGTGAGCGGTGGCCCCAGCGCATCAGCTTCGAAAGCAGCGCAATCGTCAGCGTCAAAATAGCAAACAGCGTCAACAGCGTCCCGGGCACAGTGAAACGGCGGGTCAGACTCTCTTTAAGCAGCGCGCCCCAACTCGATGCCGCTTGCGACATCAAAAAGGCATTGGCAGCAGTAGCCGCTTCGGAATTTATCGGGGTAAAAAGGTGAATCACAGAAATGAAAGCTGTAATCAGCAGCGACAGCAGCAACAGCCCAAAAATTAACCAAAGCGTTAGTTTTAGCCCCTGTTCGAGCGTGCCGCGGTTTCCTTTTGCGCGCCACAAATAAATCAAAAAGGCCAACAGCGGCACAAGCAAAGGTGCGAACATGATCCACACATATACGCCGCGAGTAATATAAATCAGGTTTGGCAGCAAACCACCCGCCTGCGACGAAAAGCCAATCAAAAATGGGCTGTACATCAAGATACCGCCAATGCCAACAGAGAATCCAAATATCAAAAATTCTTTCAGTGCCTCGATAGCATGAGGTGGTTGACAATCACCGGTCGGCGGTCGGAGAGCATAAGCAGCGGCAAATAGGGCCACATAAAAGGGGAAATCCCAGGCATTGAGAAAAACCATTCCGCCCAACACAACCGCGGCGAGGGTGAATCCCGCGGGATTGATACGTAACCGCGGCCAGGATATTTTTCCTTCAGCTCCACCCAAAAACAGATTGAGTGCCAATCCCACCGCCAGGAGAGCGAAAGGCATCGCCAACACGTGAGGGTGCAAATCCCCCAGCAGATATGAGAAAAAGGGGAATTCGTCGATGACATCGCCTTTGTTGACACCGTTGAAATCAAAATCCTGGACGACGCGCGAGGCCTGCCACCACCACCAATGGGGAAATGCCTGGCTTGGCGGAGGCTGGCTGAATTTGCCCAGATCCAACCATGCCCAGAGCGGAGAAACTAACTGCCCGGATTCGTCCGTGCGCCAAAAGACTCCGCCCAAGCGCAAAAGATGCAACAGCCCGCCAAGATTGCTGATGATGAGAACGAAGAAAGGGCCGATGAGAGCGGGAAGTGTGCGGGGCGCGGGGGAAGAGGCGCGGGGTGTGGTGGAAAAGGCGCGGGCGGATGAACGCTGGGCAAACAACGAGGCGAGCAGATTGTACAGCAGCCCATAGGCGCCAATGGCACTAAGTCCAAAAATCAGCGCAAGGCCCAAATTGAAAGCCACACCGCCGCTGGTCGCAGCGATGCGAGCCAACATTGCAACCAACAAATAGCCAAAGTAATAATATGAGATCGCGTACCCTGACAACCAGGGATCATTGGGCGGCAGCGTTGGCGAGCGTAATATGGCGTTGATGAAAGCCAACTCCATGGGCTTTTCCGTGCCGATGATCTCAGGGTTGGCCGCGCGCACGACAGCCCAGCCCGCGAAGGAAAGTAAGAATAGTATTTCGACGGTCAGCACCAATCGAAGGTGAGTCCGCAGCCAGGTTTTGATCGCTCCCCAGCCGGTCTGGCGGAGGGCCAACAAGCTCGAAGCAGCGAGAATCAGCAAAGCAATAATTTGCCCCCCGATATCATTTCCAAGAATCCCCAACGAGCCAAGCAGCCAAAAAATAAAGCCCCACAACAGCCAACCCAACGCACGGCTGAAAGCATAGCCGCGGTCAGACAGAGCCGGCAGCAAATAATATGCCAACGGGAAAGTCAGCAGGCCGAGGAGAGAGATAGTGATGTACCAGAGAGTGAATGAAAGCATGGGAGGCAGTTGTCAGTGGGTTAGTTGTCAGTTGTTAGTTGTCAGTGATCAGAAACTCGTTCCTACGCTCTGCGTGGGCGTGGGAACACTCGGCCATCGAATAAATTCGAGGCTGTTGTACAAAATCCACCTACGTGGATTGAATTATCAACCGACGCGCTGCGCGTGCCGCTGGCGAGCATTCACTTCTTCTTTTTTGTATTCATCTTGAATGGACATCTTTCGCACTCCAACAAAAACCGAACGCATCTTGCATCATCATTTCGGAAAAAAATTTTGAAACCCACCAACCGGTCAGCGGATACAAAGCAGACGCTTTGCGTGCCCGTGGCAAGCCTGGTGCTAACGCTCTACGTTGACGACGCGGAGCGTCATATTACGGGCGACACCGCAGAGCGATGTCGCCAGGTACATTCTGCATTCATCATTCATCATTCAGCAATATTACTAAAAGCAGGATATTGCTGGCGGATCAAATCAACGCTATCCATCTTGGGAGCCATGATCCACAAAGTTTCTGCATCGGCCTGAAAAATGCAAGAAAAGTGATCGTTTAGTAATTCCCAACATAAGCCAGCCTCATGATCAACACTCTTGCCGCGATAATGTAAGTCTAAATACTGCTGCATAGCCGGAAAAAACTCGTCGGCTTCACGGCGATGGTCCCAAACCCAATCGGCGACCAGAATATTGCTGTGAGTAGTACCGCGATAAAAAACGCGATAACGATCCCCGCCCCACCCCGCGGCCGCATCAACTGCCACCTCAGGATCAATATGAGCCAGCCGATCGGCGCTATATGCAAGAATCATCTGAGTGCCCAATTCTCCCAGGGAGTCAGAAACCAATAATCGCCAATCATCCCCCAAGACAGCTTGCAAGGGAGGCTCAGGCACGGTTTTGGGTTCCTCTTTGACCTGGTACTTCTGCGGATGAAAAATTTGCTCGGTCGTCTGAGGCGGTTTAGTGTAGATGATGTTAATCATCTGCCAGCCCCATTTATCGATAAAATGCTCGACAAAGTCGTAGCCATCCCCATATTTAAAATTCAACTCGCGCACCAAATAAGGAGGCGGCAGATGCGAGCTGGAAATAGCCTCATCAAGCGGAGCATATTGCGCCGCCACAATATCAGCGAGATCATCTTCACTGCCATAGGTCATCAACCATTCATTCATCAAATAAGTTGCATCACCCTCGATCAGCGCAGAAATCGCCAAGCACCGATCTGTATCGCTGAGACATTCTGGATAAACGCCAATCTCATCCAAGAAAAAGTGCTGGTCGGCCAAAGCGTGGGTATATTCATGCGCAAAGACATATCGTTCCAGCCCCGTAAACGTCGTCCCAATCAAATAAAGATCGTCCGTCCAGGGAACATAAAAGCCGCCAATCCCTTCACCTATCTGGCTCAATGTTTCGGTATACAAATCATACGTAGGCTCAATCAACCCCAATGTGCTCAACACCATAGCCTGCTCAGCGACAACATCTTTTGTATTGCGCTCCAGATAAATAGATTCGAGCAGAGGCAGCAGCTCATTTTCTGGAATGATAGAACGTTCAACCGGCGCGATAATCTCCAAATTGCGCAGCTCGGACACCTGTTCTTGAATCAAATCCATCTGGGCAGCTACGTCTTCATTGAGCACGGCTGTTGCCGTGGGTGCTGGGCTGGATGTCCCAGTTGGGATGATAGTGGCAGTGGCCGATGGAGAAACCGTGACGGGAATCAGCGTTTCCGCGGCAGGAACAGCACTTTCTACCTCGGTGTGGGCTGCGGTCAACGAAACCGCCTGCGTCATTGTTGGCATCAGCGTTGATGAATCAATTTGACCGGGAGCACCCGTCGCCAGAGCAACTTGTGACGCTGTTTTCGTGAATGGATTAAATCGAAGCAAAAAGTCCCCATACCGCCACCCAATCGCTCCAACAAGTCCCAATCCAATAACCGCCACCAAAGCAATCACAATCCATTTAGAGAAGCGTCTCTTTTTCGGCTTTTCCGCGGCAGTGAGACTCTTCAAACGAACCTGGGCGTGTTGG
>JAYELX010000520.1:0-7780 GCA_034717875.1 Chloroflexota bacterium
CAATATGATTCGTGGTAATCACTCCCGCACGGGCGTTAACGCACCGTGCTAATATTGCAAAGTCCGTTCGGACTAGATGATAAGCGAACTGTTTTTTTTGCAAACCACCATGATTTTGAGCAAGTACAAAAAGAGGGTAGCAATTCAAACTGGGCAGCGGATGGATAGCGGATTAGCGGATAATCGCCGCAGTTCGCAGACTCATGCGCTCGCCGTTGCCGTTGCCGTAGGCATGCAAAGCAAGGCATGCAAAGCAAGGTATGCAAAGCAAGGCACGCCAAAAGGGCGTGCTCTGCATGCCGCTGGCAACACCGTGTGACAAAGCAAGGCATGCAATTTCTAAACTCTGCTTTGAGAAATTACTGATGAAAGCATATTCGTAGATTTGTGACCGAATGAACCCCCCCAAAGATTTCTTGAGCGGCATCAAAGCTGGCAGCCCAATCGCGATCGGTTACGTTCCGATCGCGATTGCCTTTGGCGCGCTGGCTATCGAAACCGGTTTGAGCGTGAGCGAAGCCGTGCTTATGTCGGTTTTCGTATTTGCTGGAGCCAGTCAATTTATGGCCGTGAGTATGATTCTTGCGGGCGCAAGCGCGCTTCAAATAATCACAGCAACTTTTTTCATCAACTTGCGCCATCTGATTATGAGCATGGCCGTCAACGCTGAACTCGCGGAGGGTAGCAAGGCGTGGAAAACGGCGCTTTCTTTTGGCATCACCGATGAGACTTTCGCTTTGTTGACCCTGCGAGAGAAAGTGGATCAGAAACAAACTACGCGCTTCTTCACGGCTGGTTTGATGATTGTTGCTTATTCGGGCTGGGTGTTGGGGACTACTGCTGGATGTGTCAGCGTTCGAGTGATTCCGGCAGCAATAAGTGCGGGAATGTTAATTGGGCTTTATGCCATGTTCATCGGCTTGCTCGGGCCCCAGATGTGGAAATCAATCAAGATATCAATTATCGCCGTCGTTAGTATGCTGCTGAACGCTATCTTTCAATCATTTCTGGAACCCGGCTGGGCTATTGTTCTGGCTACAATCATGGGGGCCTTGATCGGCGCATTGCTGATGGGGGAGCAAGCATGAAGATAATGTTGATTATCGTTGGCATGACAGCGGCTACTTATGTCCCCCGCATGCTGCCAGTTTTTTTCATGGACAGATTTTCTTTTCCAGGCTGGTTCAAAAAATGGTTGCAGAGCATCCCTTACGCTGCGCTGGGTGCTTTGATTTTCCCCGGCATTCTCTGGGTTGAAAAAGACAAGCCTCTGATCGGAATCATCGGGGGGCTTGTTGCTGCGGTTCTAACCATATTCGATTTGCACATTGTCATTATCATGGCCGCAGCGATTATTGCAACGATTGTGTCTCAGAATTTGCTTTAATTTTAACGCAGAGACGGGGAGATGCAGAGAGAACTTGCTCAAAATAGAGATGTGCATTGCATCTGTTCTTGATGCATTGCACATCGGATCGCCAGAAAACACCTTGTATTTACCGTCTCGCAGGTGCAGCGCATCTTTGAGATGCAACGCACCACTAGCGTTTTGAGCAATTACAGATGTTTGGGTCTCTGGGAACTTACGGGGTAGATTTGACAAGTCACAAATTTCCGCATCTAATTTCACGAATTTTTGCTATTTTTTCTTTTCGCTTTGCGTGCCCTTGGGCATTGGTGCTAATTCGCGAAATTCGATGCCAATACTCTTTCTACCCCGTAAAATCCTAAAGAGCCAGATGTTTGTATCCCAAAGCAAAAACGGGCTGGAACTTATTGCTTCCAGCCCGTTTTGATTGTATATTAACGAGAAAAGTTAGCCTTCGATCTCGGCTACAAGTTCAGCAGCAATGTTGTTCAATTCTACCAAGAGGGTGGGAATATCTCCCAGCGCGCCCTGGAGAATAGCCTCATAGGTGTCGCTGACTGCACGGCGCACAGAACTCCAGGAAGACATAGTAGGTTCAGTACTGCTATACTCAAGCAAATCGAGGCCTGTAACCCATTTGGGGTGAGCGTCAATGTAATCCTTGAGCAAGTCTTCGGTACTCATGCGCACGGGATAATAGGCACTGGCGTTAATCCATGTAGCCTGGGCTTCAGGCGAAATGAAGTATTTGATGAACAGCCAGGTGGCCAACTTCTGCGCGGGGGTTGTCTCTACAACCGACACATATTGACCATAAGCATCAACCGCTTTCTCGCCATCGGGGCCGGGGAAGGGGATGTAAGTCCAGTCGTCATCGCTTCCAGCCTCATCGAAGGCTGCCAACTGGAAAGGTAGGCCTGCCGATGAGCTCATAGTGAAGAGAGCCTTGCGGGTGGCAAATTCGGGGTTGGGGTAGCTTTCGGTAGCGAAAGCGCAGCCCTCGTCCCACATTTCCTTCCACAGGGTGGCCACGCCTTCTGCGGCAGGAGTGGCAAAGTCATAACCGCTGCCATCCTCGGTTAGCCCGTCATCACCATAAGCAAAAATCCAGGACATAACGTTGGAAGCACCGGCGTAGAGTACCAAGCCGCCTGTGCCGTCATTATCAGTATCATCGTCGTTGTTGTTAGCAGCAGCGGCGGCACATGCCTGTTCCTTGAAATCCGCAGCGGTTTGTGGAGCATCATCAAAGCCCAAATCCTGCGCCCAACTCTCGTTATAGAACAACACATTCACAGACTGACTGAGCGGAATCCCAATGCGAGTACCATCGGCAATTACGCCACCGTTGAATGCGCCCTGATAGAAATCAGCAAACTCTTCGTCAGTGAAGCCGACGCCTTCATCTTCAACGTAAGGTTGAAGGTCAGCGATCATATCCACCGAGTACCAATTTGCCAACGCATTAGTATAACCCACGATAGCATTGGGAACGTCGCCAGATTGAATGGCCGCGTTGAAAGCGTCCTCTGCATCGCTGTAGTGTCCTTGATCTACGGCCTCGACGGTAATGCCATACTCGTTGGTAGCATTGAACTCATCAATGATGGCAGTCATACCCTCGCCCGGATCTCCAGTGCCCCACACATGCCAGAAGGTAACGGTGGTGCCGGCCAATTCGGAAAGCTCGATGCCCATAGCTTCAGCTACTTCGGCAGCTTCTTCTTCGGCGACAACTTCGGTGCCAAAGTACTTGTCATAGATTTCGTCGTACTGGCCGCTGTCTTTGATGGCTGCCAGTCCCTGGTTGATGGCTTCCAGAAGAGCGGCTTGATCTTTGTTGATAGCAATGCCGTACTGCTCCTCGGTGTAGACGCCATCCAGCACCTTGAGGTTCATCTCCGGGTTGGCTTTGATGATGTCGACAGCCGTAGGGCCATCGGCCATAGCGGCATCAATGTCACCGGAGGACAAAGCCTGGAAGGCCAGGGTGTTCTCGTCGTAGCGCATGACCTCAGCCTCGGTGTTATCCGTCAGCCAGATGTCGCCGGTGGTGCCAAGTTGAACGCCGACTTGCTTGCCGGCCAGGTCGTCGGGCCCCTGGATTTCGGTCTCACCAGCGCGGACGGCGAGTCTCTGTCCAGCGTTGAAGTAGGGATCGCTGAAATTGACCATCTCGGCGCGTTCTTCTGTGATGGTGGATGCGGAAATAACAGCGTCAAACTCGCCGGAGGCAAGGGCAACGAAAATGCCGTCCCAGCGGGTGTTGACGAACTCGAACTCGAAGCCTGCCTCTTCGGCAATGGCCGTCATCAGTTCGATGTCGAAACCAGTGATCTCGTTGGCATCATTGACAAACTCGAAAGGCGGATACTCAGCGTTGGTTCCGATAGTTACCGAGCCAAGCTCGGCTTCCTCTTCGGGGGCGGCTTCCTCTTCGGCTTCCTCAGCCTCAGCTTCTTCGGCTTCGGGAGCGGCTTCCTCGACTTCAGGAGCAGCCGGTTTGCAAGAGGTCAGTGCTGCCGAAAGCACAAAGGCCAACAACAAAATTATGGTTAGAATTTTCTTGGTCATACTTCTCTCCTTTTTGGATCTAAAAGTGAATAGATTTTTCCAGGGGCGATACCCCCGGATTCCGTTGGGCCGAATTCTTGCTTCGAAACAGCGCCCACCCAGCAATCAAAACGAAATCAGCCCAAGGTGAAAACATTATCGGGTGGGGTTATCCACACAATATTAGTGTATCATAATTTGATAAAAAAAATCTAAAAATCTTTACCCTTTAAGCCCGCTGCGAGCGATACTCTCGGTAAATTGCTTTTGAGTGATGAAATAGATAATCAGAATTGGGATGATTGTAATAAAAGCACCAGCCATCATCAAGTTCAATCGCTGCCCGGCCTCTTCCACAAAATTGTACAAGCCAACGGCAATAGGACGCCAGTCTGGAGAATTGGTCACCAACAATGGCCATGCCAACGCGTTCCACGAGCCGATGAATGAAAATACAACAATCACCATCACTGGAGCCTTGGAAAGCGGAAGCACGACAGTCCACAAAAAGCGCAAATGCCCAGCCCCATCAATACGGGCCGCATCGTAAAGCTCGTCGGGAATCTGGGCGAAAAACTGACGCAGCATGAAAATGGAAAAGATGCTCCCCATGAAGGGTACAGTCAGCGCAGGCCAATTGTTGATCCATTTTATCGGCCCGATGCGCCCCAGCCAGGTGACCATTAAAAAGTTAGGGATGATGTTGACCATGGCCGGTATCATCATCGTGCTCAACAACAAACCAAAAATAACATCACGTCCGGGGAACTTTATACGCGCAAACGCGTATGCTGCCAAGACGCTGAAACTAATCTGCCCGCTCAACGTAATCAGCGTGATGATTATGCTATTCTGAAAATATTCTGAGAACTCAGCCTCCTGCCAGGCGTTGGTATAATTCTCGAAATGAATCTCCGACGGAATCCAACGAATACCTTGCGCCTCACCCAAAGTCATGAACGAAGTCAAAATCATCCACACGAAAGGCATAATAGAAATCACCAACCCCAGCATGAGAAAAGAATAAATCGAGATCTTTTTTAGAACCGAGCCAAGTACAGACCACCAACGCGGCACTAAATACGATCTGCTTTCGAACCAAGTCATTTTAGCCATAAAACACGCGTGAACCCTGAAGCTTGTTATTGAGATACGTCAAGCTGAGAATGACAGCAAAAAGCACAAAAGCCAACGCCGAGGCGTAGCCATAACGCAATTTTTCGAAAAATTCACTAAAAATTACCACACTGAACGTATCCGTAGTTCCCAATGTCGAGCCCTGACGCATAACCCAAATATGCCCAAAAGCCTTAAATGTGCCAATAATTGCCAGCAGGGAAAGGAAATACGTCGTGGGAGAAAGCAGCGGCAAGGTGATATAGCGGAATACCTCCCAACGGCCAGCCCCATCTATTTTGGCGGCTTCGACCAATTCGCTGGAGATGTTGCCCAAACCGGCCAGATAAATCACCGTATCATAGCCCACATAAGTCCAGATCGAATAGATCATAATAACCACCAATGCCAGACTCGGCCCGGCAGCCCAATCGGGCAAAGTGAGATTCAACGATTCGGCCAGGATAGAGAAAATGCCCTGCGGCTCTCTTACCCATTGCTGAGGTTCGATGCCCAGCAGAATCAACAACTGATTGATTGGAGCCTGATAGCGGTTAGAGAAAAGCTGCCGGAAAATTGCTGCACTCGCCACCGTCGGAGTAACATAGGGCAAAAAAAATAACATACGGAACAACTCAGACCCCCACAAACGTTGAAAGAGTAAAACTGCCAGGAACAGCGAAAAAGTCAATTGAAAAGGCACTGTTCCCAGGGAATAGAAAATCGTCACTTTCAACCCAGTCCACAGATCCTTGTCCCCAGAGGCTAACACGGACGGCAGCTCGCCAATCAACAACCAGCCGCCCACCAACAGAGTCATCGCCGCTAGAATATACAACAAAAAAGCATAGTTATTAGTCTGCTCCAGGGCACGCTGCCAGGCCAACCAGGCAATAATCAGCAAAATCACCCCGCTGATCATAGTGATCACGTGCGGCCAGATGCCGGGGTCTTCGCCAGTTTCTAGGGCTGCTCGGTAGGCATCCTGCACGGCTGAATATGTCACCCAGAACAACCACCCGCCAACAATAGCGGATAATTCCACGCCAACAAAATTTACAAGATACGCAGCGTTGCGGGGATGTCGGAGTTTAGGCACAAGCGATAGAAGCAACCCTACCACAACAGAAACCAGCAGCAATTTCAAAAACCAATTCCACACAGCGTAGACATGGGGAACATGAAAAGCATCACTGAGCAATTGCATAAACAACTCGCGCGTCTTCTCCACCCCGATGATTTTTTGAGCAATATCCAAAACCTGTGGCAAAATTTTATACCCCCACCAAACAAAACTCAGCCCTGTAACCGTATAAAGCAGCCCCGGCAGCGCAAGCCACCACGGATGGTCGCCCTCATCTTTGGCTTGTGCGTACACCCGTCGAACACGAGTCAGCGCAAAAACCAACAGCCCAATGGCCATCCCAAATAACAAAACATAGGCCAAATTGTCTAACGCGCGCACGTAATTATCGATGCCTCGAAAATCCCCCTTCCTCAGCCGCCATTTGTGCAAACTCACAAAAAGCGCAAAACCTACCGGAAAAAGCCCAAACATAAAGATAAGAATTGTAGCAGGCGCAATCATCAAATACGCGGTAAGATATTCATGCCATTCGCGCAGCCGCCTGCCGGAAATAAAACGCTGTTTCACGCTCGACCTCCACAGATAAAATTATGCCAATAATTGCCGCATTATAACATGCCCACCAAAAGAAAAACTATGCCCAACTTAATCCCCGACCTGCTCCCAAAATTGCACGACCACAGCCTACCCGCTTTGAATCTGGGAGAAAATATAATCTACCCCAAATATGCAGACCAATCCATACTCAATATTCCAGACAGTATTTGCCGCTGGTTGAAAATTCCTACCCTGGGGGCTGGGCCACTGTGCCCGGAGATTCTCGCCCCTGTGGAAGCCTCAGGGGACATCCGCCGCCTGATCCTGATTTTGATGGACGGGCTTTCTTTGCATCGTTTCCAACGTTGGATAAAAACCGACACCCCCAGCGTGTGGAACCGACTCGCTCGAAGAGGGTTGCTGGCCCCATTGACATCCATAAGCCCCAGCACAACCACCGCGGCGATCACATCGCTATGGACAGGGCAAAGCCCCGCGGCGCACGGCATCGTCGGCTACGAAGTCTGGCTCAAAGAATATGGCATCGTCGCCAACATGATCTTGCACTCGCCAATGACCTTCCGCGAAGGCGTCGGCAGCCTGGAAAAAGCAGGTTTCGACCCCGAAGAATTCATGGCCCTCCCCACACTGGGCCCGCACCTGCGTTCCCACGGAGTGACTCCCTACGCATTCCAGCATTACAGCATTGCCCGCTCTGGCCTCTCGCAGATGTTCATTCGAGATACAGAAATCTACCCCTTCAGCACCCCCGCCGATTTGTGGATCAGCGTGCGGGAGTTGCTCGAAAACAAGCCCAACGAGCGCATCTACGCGTGGACATATTGGGGCGCGGTGGATGGGCTTTCGCATCATCACTGCCCCGACGATGAACGCACCGCCGCCGAGTTTGCCCATTTCAGCGCCGCTTTCGAGCATTTCTTCCTCGACCGCATCAATGCCGAAGCAAAAAAAGACACTTTGGTTATCCTGACCGCCGATCATGGCCAAATATACACCCCGGCTAAATCCGACTATCTAATATTGAAAAATCACCAAAAATTGAATAAAATGCTTCATCTGCGTCCCAGCGGAGAAAATCGGCTGGCCTATCTTTTCCC
>JAYELX010000521.1:0-7745 GCA_034717875.1 Chloroflexota bacterium
GCGGCAATCCACATTGAAGACCGGCGGCAAGGATATTCAGATCGAAGGGCCAGAATACGAAACCGCTGACGCCTTTGGCCCGATGTGTTGGAACGCCGACCCCGAAGTGGTCATCGAGGCCAACTACCTGTGCAACGAATATGGCCTGGACACCATCTCCACCGGCGTGACAATTGCCTTTGCCCTTGAGTGCCACGAAAAAGGCTTGCTGGATCACCCCGATTATTCTTTGGAATGGGGAGATTCCGAAACTATCCTGGGGCTGACCAGGGACATTGCCCTCCGAACTGGCCTGGGGGAACTGCTTTCGAAGGGGGTGCTGAGGGCCGCGCGCGAGATAGGCAGTGGCGCCGAGAAATACGCCATGCACGTCAAGGGGCTTGAGATTCCCCGGCAGGAGCCGCGGGTTGCAAAATCCTTCGGCCTGGGACATGCCACCAGCAACCGGGGCGCCGACCACCTTTACGGGATGCCGGCCCTCGATTTAGCCGGAAACTGGGATGTGGCCCGCAAACTCTTCCCGGAAGAGATTCTCGCGGAATTGATGGAACTATCCAACGAAAAATACAAAGCCGACATCGTATTCTACGGGGAACATTTCTGCGCAGTGGTCGACTCGCTCGGGGTTTGCAAATTCAGCACCGCCGAAACTTACACCGTCATGCCCGCAGACCTGGCCGCAGGTTTGCAAGCGTTGGGATATGATTTCACCGAAGAATCGCTGCTTGAAATTGGGGAAAGAATCGTAAATCTGGAAAGGCTGTTCAATCAGAGGCACGGCTTCGGCAGGAAGGATGACATTCTGCCCCAGAGATTTACCGCCGAGCCATTGGACGTGTACGCGTACGAAGCTGTCCCGGATTCGGATGAGGCCCGCAGGTCGGCAGCCCCCATCGCAACTGGAATCATCCACGACTGGGATGCCATGCTCGACCGCTACTACAAGTTGCGCGGCTGGGACGAAAACGGCCATCCCCTGCCAGAGACTCTAGCAAGGCTGGGGCTTTCCACGAAGTAAATAGAACGCGGATAACGCGGATCGGGCAGATTCTCGCGGATATAAATAATTAAAGAATCCGCGGTGATTCGCTGTATCCGCGTTATCTGCGTTCTATACTCACTAGTTGGCTGAACACTTACAAGGAACAAATATGCGTCTCGAAATCTCACCCGAAAAATGTACCGGCTGTCAAACCTGTGTGACCTTTTGCGCCCTGAAACATGAAGGTGTGGCCAACCCCGAACTGGCCCGCATCCATATATGGGAAGA
Organism: Chloroflexota bacterium; assembly: GCA_034717875.1. Taxonomy (GTDB): domain Bacteria; phylum Chloroflexota; class Anaerolineae; order Anaerolineales; family UBA11858; genus JAYELX01. The sequence goes on from JAYELX010000521.1 coordinate 1,271, forward strand.
TCATTCCGAGGTCAGCTTTCTTCCGATTATGTGCGTGCTCTGCGACGATAAGCCCTGCATAGCAGCCTGCCCGGAACCTGGCGCAATCGGCGTCAACAATCTGGGCGCGGTGGTCATTAACGAAGACCTGTGTACCGGGTGCAGCAAATGCGTGCGCGCCTGCCAGATTGGAGCCATTCGGCTGCACCGCCTGCCGGGCAGAGGCAAATCTGGCAAAGCCGTGGTCTTGAAATGCGACCTCTGCGACGGCGATCCCTGGTGCGTGAAGGTTTGCGAGCCGGAAGCCATCACCATCCACGCTGACGATAACGGGCAGCAGACGCACGACGCCCTGCTGGCAGAACTCGAACGGATTCCGGATCACCGCCTCCGCCCCCACAAAGGCAAACCAGCTGACAGCACTGCGCAGGGGTTCCCTTACCAGGGTTACGCCGGGCAATATCTGCGGGTTGATTTGTCATCCGGCGAAATCCAAAAGCTGCCCCTGCCGGTCGAGTGGGCTGATGATTACCTGGGTGGAAATGGCGTTGGCACAAAGATACTCTGGAACGAAGTGCCCGCCTCTGTTGGGCCGCTCGAACCTGGCAATAAATTAATCCTCGCTACCGGCCCACTGTGCGGCTCGCCGGTGCCCAATTCAGGCCGGGTTGAGTTCATCGCCAAGTCGCCGCTGACAGGCATCTACGGAGATGCCAACGCCGGCGGCCATTTCGGGCCGGAATTGAAAATGGCGGGCTACGACCTGGTGATCTTCGAAGGACGGTCACCTGAGCCGGTTTATCTTTATGTCAACGATGAGCAGGTCGAACTCCGGCCAGCCGGACACCTTTGGGGGCTGGGAACTTTCGCAACGGAAGATCGGCTCCGGGATGAAACCAACCTGCCCCAACTCAAGACCGCCATCATCGGCCCGGCCGGGGAGAATCTCGTCCGCTACGCCTGCATCCAGGTGACATCCCGCCGGAGCGCGGCCCGCTCGGGATTGGGGGCTGTCATGGGGTCGAAGAATCTCAAAGCCATCGCCGTACGCGGCACACGCGGCTTTCCCATTTCTGATCCCGAACTCACGCTTGAAATCACACTAAAATATCACCGCACCATCAGAGAAAACGAATTCTTTCCAGGCGTTCACAAATTCGGCACCGCCGGCCTGGTCTCGCTGATGCACTTCATGGGACGCTTCCCGACCCAAAATCACCGTCTGGGCAGCTTTGAAGATTTTGTCCCCATTTCTGCCGATGTGCTCCACGAGAACCACTTCGTGCGGGATATTTCTTGCAACAACTGCCCGGTGGGGTGTGACAAGGTTTACACGGTCAGCGAGGGTGAATTCGCCGGCAGCATGTCAACCAGCGTCGAATACGAAACCCTGAACTCGCTGGGGGCGCGCGTCTGCAACTCAAACCTGCCCGCGTTGCTGAGGGGCAACGAGTTATGTGACGATTTGGGGCTGGATACGATTTCCGCTGGCAGCGCGATTGCCTTCGCAATGGAACTGGCCGAGAAAGGAATCCTGAAGCCGGAAGACTGCGATGGTCTCTCCCTGAAATGGGGCGACTTTCACACTATGCTCGAACTGCTGGAACGGATCACGTACCGCAAAGGCTATCTGGGCAATCTATTGGCCGAAGGCGCAGCTTGGGCCGCTAAAAAACTGGGCGGCGGGGCGGAACGCTACGCCATGCACGTCAAGGGGCAAGACATCCCCGCGCAGGATGGCCGCGCCCAGCAATCCATGGGCCTGGCCCACGTCACATCTTCCAGGGGCGCAGACCACCTCAAAGCCTTCCCTGTCGTTGATGAAACCGGCTACCCGGGCGAAGCCGCCAGGCGATACGGTCAGGAACGCCTCCCCGAGATAGTCGATCCCCTGGCAATCAAACACAAGGCCTTTCTGGTAAAGGATGGGGAGGATTTTGGGGCCATCGTCGACTCCTGCGGAAACTGCAAATCCGGCGGCACTTTCGTGATGCCGGAAATTTACTGGCAGGAGCAATGCAACGCCCTGAACGCCATCAACGGCATGACTCTCAGCCCCGACGAGTTGAAACGCATAGGAGAGCGCATCTATAATTTGCAGCGCTGCTACAACGCCCTCCACGGGATCGACAAATCGGATGATGTGCTGCCCTGGCGGATGACGCAGATTCCTTCACCATCGGGAAACGCCAAAGGCAGCCTGTGCCGCCTCTCTGAGATGTTGGTAGATTATTACGCCCTGCGTGATTGGGACTCCGAAAGTGGATTGCCCAATGAGACCAAACTGCGTGACCTGGGGCTGGATGCGGCCATCGAGCGGGTGCGCGAGGCCATTGCGTCCGGCGATGCCCAGGAGCAGCGCGCCCGACTGGGGTGGGCTGCGCCGTACACCGGCGAGGCGGTTGATCCGTTGTAGTGAGGCAAAATCGAACGCTGATTACGCGGATTAAACAGATTAACGCGGATTTTATTTTTTAAAGAATCCGCGGTGATTCGCAATATCTGCGTCATCCGCGTTCTATTTCACCAAGTGCAAAATGGCTGATCTTCGAACTCGACTATTCAATTGCGAACTACCCAGCCCGCTGGTGCTGGCGTCCGGGCCGCGCTCTTACGCCGCCGCGGGGGTTTGGGAGGCCTACAAAGCCGGCGCCGGCGCGGTTGTCACCAAGACACTGCGTCCCACCCTGCCCGTCAACCCGACGCCACATATTATCGCACCGAACTCCAGGGGATTGCGCAACAGCCTCATCAACGCCGAAGAGTGGTCGGATATTTCCTGGGAGCAGTGGGTTTACGAGGAAATCCCGGCCCTCGCAGGGCATCCGGGCGCGTTGATCGTCAGCGTCGGGCACACAGCCCAAGATGTCGAAAAATTCATCCAGCCTGTGGCGTCGAGCAAGGGCGTCGATATCATCGAATGTGTTTCCTATTCATCCGCCGCAATGGTTCCACTTGTCGTGGCTGTCAGAGCCAACACTGACCTCCCCATCCTGGCTAAATTGAGCTTCAATTGGGGCGCCGAATTGCTGCCCACCGCCGAGGCAGCCCTGGAAGCGGGATGCAGCGGTTTCACCGCCATCGATTCGATTGGCCCGGCCCTGCAAATCGATATCGAAACAGGCCATCCGCTTTTGGGGAGCGCAGGGGGCAAAGGCTGGATGTCGGGGGCAGCCATCAAGCCGTTGGCGCTGGCCCTCGTCGCTGATCTCAAGACGCGCTTCGGCAGACCCGTTGTCGGCACCGGCGGCGTCTTCTCGGCTGCTGATGTGATCGAAATGAGCATGGCCGGGGCTGACGCGGTTGGCGTGTGCTCGGCTCCAATACTCTACGGCAATGAGTGGTTTGCCAAAACCCTGAAAAAATTAGACCTGTGGCTAACGGAGCACAATTACTCCAGCCTGGGGGAAATCGTTAGCTTCGCCCTGCCCCGCCTGCACCCCCAACGCATCTCAAGTGGACTCGACTTTCGATTTGATCCCCTCCTCTGCACGCTCTGCCGGAGATGTGTGACCGTGTGTCCCTACAACGCCCGCCAACTCTCCGGGGACAGCCGCGGCGATGAAAGTATCATCATGTCACTCGATAGAGAGAAGTGCAGATCATGCGGGCTATGTTCATCCGTCTGCGCGCCGCGGGCGTTGACGAGAAGCCCCACGGAATGAATTCCGGGGCTGGTACAAAAAACATGCTGAAGCATGTTGGGCGACAGCGTACATTTCTATGCTGAACTGTTATCACATATCAGAGTGTCGAAACATGTTTCACGCTTCACGTTTAACGTTCCATACTCCACGAATAACTAGCAATCTGTCGACTCTCTATGATATACTGCCTCTTAATCAATTAATCAATCGGAGCGTTCGTAATGAGCCAGACTATCAAGCGGATAGCAGCTACGCAAGTTAAAGTGCGGGCAGCTCTGCACACGGCTGGTTTGCTAAGTCAACCAACCGCCCAAGAAACTGCTGCTGTGCAGGCATTCGAAGCCCAACATCCTCCCGAAGATCAGGAACGCATTCTGTCCGAGTGGCGAAACCTAGAGATTAGTTCTCCCCTCTCCGAGATCATTCTTCGCAATCGCGAACAGGAGGATTGAGGGTGGATAATCCCTTCTGGCATACGGATTTGGACAACTGACCACTCCAGGAACAAGGAGTTCCCCATGCCCTTCGATCTTGTCATCCACAATGGTTTATTAGTTACCGCGTCCGACACCTTCCGAGCCGATTTGGGGATCAATGCTGGCAAGATAGCCGCCATCGGCCAGGAATTACACGGGGGAAAAACGATTGACGCCCGAGGGCTATACCTGCTTCCCGGCGCGGTCGATCCCCACACCCATCTCGAAATGCCCATCGGCAAAACCAAATCCAACGATGACTGGTTCACCGGAACCAGGGCGGCCGCGCATGGCGGCACAACCACGCTGATCGATTTTGTCGAAGCCGCACCTGGCCAATCGCTGGTGGAGGCATTGAAGGCAAGAAAGTCCCTGGCCGAAAACCTGGCCGCCATAGACTTTGCCTTTCACATGACGCTATCCAACGCCAATCGCAGCACCCTCGCTGAGATTCCCGCCATGATCGAGGCCGGGGTCACCTCATTCAAAGCCTACACAACCTACGAGGGCCTGCGCTTGACCGACAGTGAATTTCTGAAAGCCATGCAAGCCGTATCCACTCACAAAGGCCTGCTAATCGTCCACGCCGAGAATGACTCGATTGTCAAGCACTTCACGCAGGAATTGCTCGACAGCGGCAAACTGGCCCCCCGGTATCATCCTCTCAGCCGCCCGGACATTGCCGAGGGGGAGGCAGTGGCGCGCCTCATCTCTCTGGCGGAGGCCGTCGGCGCGCCGGTTTATATCGTCCACATTTCATCCGCAAAAGGAGCCGCAGCGGTGGCCGCCGCCCAGCTGCGGGGGCAAAATGTCCTCGGCGAGACCTGCATCCAATATCTGCTGCTGACGGAGGCCGAATATCAACGCCCCGGATTCGAGGCGGCCAAATTTGTCTGCCAGCCCCCGCTGAGGAAAGCGGAGGATTGCGCTGCGCTGTGGGCTGCCCTGAACGCTGGCAGCATCCGCACCATCGGCACGGATCACTGCCCGTTCAATTTCGTCGGGCAAAAAGACATGGGGCGCGAACGCTTCACGGAGATTCCCGGTGGCCTGCCCGGAATCGAATCCAGGCTGGCCCTGGTCTACTCATACGGAGTCCGCAAAGGGCTGATCAGCCTGAATCAATGGGTGTCCCTGTGCTGCACCAACCCGGCCATCATATTTGGACTTTATCCACACAAAGGCGCACTCCTCCCCGGGGCAGATGCGGACATCGTGCTATTCGATCCAGAGATGAAAAAGACGTTGTCCCAAACCATGCTGCACGAGAACGTCGATTACACCCCCTACGAAGGCTTCCCGCTCCAGGGCTACCCCGTGATGACCCTGCTGCGCGGCGAAGTACTCATCGACGGCGGGAAAGCCATGGACATCAAAGGAAAGGGGAAGTATTTGAGGTGCGGTCTGCCGCGGATAATTTAGTCAGGACTGGGGTTTTGCAGGAAACGAAAACGCCTGTTGTTCAAGAGTAGAATTCCACCTCTTGGGGTAAAATATAAACTACCATATAGATGAACTACTGGAAGGTGTAACGATGATGGAACGAATTAGTGTCAATCCAAATATTCACTTTGGCAAGCCTTGTGTGCGCGGCACGCGCATTACGGTGCAAAATGTGCTTGAATTAATCGACGAGGGTTTCTCCTTTACTAAAATCATTCGAGATTATTACCCTGACCTGCAAATCGAAGATATTCGCGCCTGCCTTCAATACGCAATTGCGCTTGTAGCAGCCGAAGATATTCACTTCGCGGCGGTTCCAGCATGAGATTTCTGCTTGACTAGGATGTATATACAACGACAGCCCGTTTCCTCATTGGTTTAGGACACGATGTTGTTCTCGCTGCGGAAATCGGCTTCTCGCAGGCAGACGACGAAGATTTACTGCAAGCGGCTCAAAAAGAAGATCGGATATTCATAACCAGGGATAGAGATTTCGGCGGACTTGTTTTTGTGAAAGCTTTGGGGTCAGGTGTTCTCTACTTACGCATGTTGCCTTCTACTCAAAACGCAGTGCATAAGGAACTTGAACGGGTTTTGAAAACTTATGCTGAAGGAGAAATTAGGAAAGCATTTGTGGTGATAGAACCTGGCGGACATAGATTTAGAAGACTTCCTGGCAAATAGCAAGGCTGGTAACAAGGAAGGTGAACTGCGCGGCGAAACTCCCATCGACGACGGGAAGTCAATGGACATCGAAGGGGAAATATTTGAAGTACGGCCTGCCGCAGATATAAGGAGCACTCCATGACCGCCACAATAATCCTCCCAGAGTGGTTGATCAGCAGCGCGCTTCAACCGCCAAAACATAATTGGGGCCTGCGCATCCAGGGGGACACGATCACAAATGCGGCCAGCAACGATCATCTGCGC
>JAYELX010000522.1:0-7718 GCA_034717875.1 Chloroflexota bacterium
ACGCAGAAATCATCGCTGGCGACTATAAGAAAGCCACGCAACGCTTAGAGTACATGGCCACAAATTTGCTCTCCCGTGGAGAGCACAAATTAGCAAAAACTGTCCTTGCAGAAGTTAATCACGTCCAAACCAGCCATAAGTTGAGCAAAAGCGGCAGAAAACAAATCAAATTTGGCACACGCTCTCTACTGCTATCAATGGGCAACAACAAGGATACGTCACTATGATCAGATGTCCTGATTGTCACCACCAAGAACTAGACGGCAGATTGTATTGCAGTCACTGCGGTGCACGGCTGTATAAAAGCAACAACACAGCCACGATGTTCAAAAAACAAGAAATAGAAGCTATGGAAGACATCTCCCCCCCATCAGTGCCTTTTTCAGCTTCATCTTCAGACGAGGACGAAAGTATAGCAGCTATATATCTTGTTGATACGGCAGATATCATTTATTTAAAGAAAGAGAAAAACTATACTATCGGACGCACCACCAAAAAGCAAATGGTCATCCCTGATATTGATCTCACCCCCTACGAAGCCTACAAAGCCGGAGTCTCCCGTTTACATGCCAACATCAACACCAAAGGAACTCAGGTTACGTTCAAAGATTTAGGATCATCTAACGGGTCGCGTCTTAATGGAATGAAAATCACAGCGCGTGCCGAGCATACCATTCAACATGGCGACATAATAACCTTAGGCTCACTCAAAGCCCAAATATTCCTACGTGAGTAAATTGGGGGGTGGTTCACGGTTAAGGTAACACTTTTTGTAAAATATCTCAGCGCCGGTCGAATGTTGCCGTTGCCTTTGCCGTTGCCGTAGGCATGCAAAGCAAGGCATGCAAAGCAAGGCACGCAAAGCGCTCGCCTGTAGTTTTGCGAAGCACGCACAGCGACCGAAAATGTATCGAGACCTAGCGGCCTAATACAGCAATATTCCCAGCAATTCCCGCTTTGTAGCTAGAAGCAGACTTCGGAAGTCTTTGAAAACGCATTTATTGGCGAAATAGGTCACTGGAGACTTCCGAAGTCTTGACATTTCCTCATACCGGGAATTGCTGCAATATTCCCTTCAATAACCCGCAAACTTGGTCTCGATACAAATTCTCCGCTTGCCAACGGCACGCAAAGCGCGATCCGAATTCACTCGACCGGCGTTTGCTCTATTACTCGAAGAGTACTCCTTCGGAGCAAGTGTAACCTTAATTTCCTTTCCATATGAACCATCCCTAAATTGGAGATATCAAATATGGTCGTTGAAGTAATCTTACATATTCGAAACCTTGATCCTATAATTGGGGAGATTGATGAACTTCCCGAACCAGACGATCAATTATTGAAAGTTGTCAACCCCAGGTTCAGGGATGGACGAGAACTTCATTTCCTCGACCACGGTGTCGATACTGTAATTTGGCCCATTGCTCAATTGAGTTTCATTGAAATTCTTACCAGCGAGGATGAAGAAGACATCATCGGATTTGTAAGAGAGTAACTTGCAGAAGCCACATTTGCTTTGCACGTATTTGGGCACGGAGCGTCGCACCGTAGTCACGGCAAAGCGTGCGTGCTTCGCGTTAAAAATTCTAGGTGAGTATAGGTCGAAACGCTTACGTCGAATTAGCAATCCGGCCTATTCACCATCTGTAGCGTAAACTTTAGAAACCACTTATGACACAAAAAACTGTTCAGGGTCATCTCATTTTAGTTGTCGATGACGAAAAACGCATGGTGCGATTCATTCGCTTAAATCTAGAACACGATGGGTTCGAGGTCATCTCTGCATATAACGGGAAAGATGCATTGGACCAGGTGCGAAACGCTCTCCCAAACCTTGTTCTTCTCGATGTGATGCTGCCAGACATCAACGGTTTCAAAGTCCTAAAAACAATACGCGACTTCAGTACTGTCCCGGTAATTATGTTAACAGCAAAAGGGGAGGAAAACGACCGCGTGCGAGGTCTTGAATGGGGTGCCGATGACTATGTCACCAAGCCCTTTAGCCCCCGCGAGCTGGTCAGCCGGGTGCGCGCTGTCTTGCGCCGCGTCGAAGCTGCCGAGGGGGAAACACACAGCGTCATCGAAGTTGATGATCGTCTGAAACTTGACTTCAAACTAAGAAAAATCTGGGTCGATGGAGAATTAGTCAAACTCCGGCCTACAGAATATCGCCTGCTCTATCATCTGGTGAAGAATGCTGGTTGGGTACTATCTCATGAGCAAATACTGACCAAAGTCTGGGGCTACGAGTATCGCGACGAACCCCACTATGTGCGCCTCTATGTTAATTATTTACGCAAGAAAATCGAAGCTGATCCAAGCAATCCCAAATACATTCTCACCGAGCGCGGGGTGGGATACCGATTCGTGGATTTTAAGAGCGACGATTGACATTCTAAGAACGCTCCCTTGCCAGCGGCATGCAAAGCAAGGATGACGTGCCCATGGAATATTGTGGTAATTTGGTTTAGTTTTCAGCTGCACAAGGATTTCCGCCGTCCAGTATTAATTCTTGAAACTAAGAGAAACAAGGAGTAATTTTTAATGAAAATACAAAATGTTTTACTGGTCGACGACCATGAAGTTGTTCGGCTGGGACTGAAATCGTTGCTGAATCATCATCCGCAATTTAATGTGATCGGCGAAGCAGAAACAGCACAGGAAACGCTTGAAATAGTAAAACAATATTCTCCTGATATTGTCGTCATGGATGTACGCCTTCCGGGCAGGACCGGTATTGAAGCCTGTGAAGAGATCACGGAAAATTATCCGGACACGCAAGTCATCATGCTTACGTCTTATGCCGATGATGAGATGTTGTTCTCGTCAATTCGAGCCGGAGCAGTTGGTTATGTACTCAAACAAATTGGGGGAGATGATTTGATCAAAGCGTTGGAGGCGGTTGCTCGAGGCGAGGCATTGCTTGACCCTTCGGTGACTCAACGAATTTTCCAAGAAGTCCGGCGCGCGGCCAAAGAAGATGAAGCATCCGCATTTGCCAAACTTACCCAGCAGGAAAAGCATGTACTTATTCTGGTTTCGGAAGGCAATACGAATCGCGAGATCGCCAAGGAGATCTATCTGGGGGAGGGTACGGTTCGCAACTATGTCAGCAGTGTCCTGGCTAAACTGGATGTAAGTAATAGGGCTGAGGCCGCTGCTTACGCGGTCAAGCACAATTTGCGATCTCATCTTCAGTAATCCCCATTCGCGCAAATTCATGAAATTCGATGCAAATTATCGGGCTGCCCCGTGAATTCCCAATAATTAGGGTTCTTCAACCACTTCTAAATAATTTGACACCGCCCATCCATTACGCGCTTCGTCGTGAGGGGAGACGATGTTCCACCAGGTGTAGCCATCTGCATCCTGCGGGCCAGCGATGATCCGAAAAATTTCTGCATCCATACCCAGGAAACGATGTGCGCTATCTATGCCTGGGGTTTCTCGCAGGTGCAGGCCTTCTCCGCCTGTATCAACAACTTGAACATAAGCACCAATCGCTAAGGTGCCGGGGGGCATGGTGGGGGGAGTGATTGATGACGGGGTCAGCGTGGGGGCAGGCGATGGGGTTTCTGTTGGGGCTGGAATCACTGTCAACATAACGGTAACCACCCCCACGGGAGTCGGTTCTGGTCGACTCACATTAATGAAAAGCAGCATCAAGAGAAAGAGTCCTACTCCAATCAGAATTGCGCCTAATATCTCAATTATGGGGATTTTTTTTTGCGCTGATGATGACATGATATTATATTGGTGCATGCGCAAATAGTTTTTTGGACGCTTTCTCCGGGATTAAAACCTTCAATGCCTTTGGTCGAACTTTAATGTTGACACGTTCTCCAGCTCCCACGGGTTCTCCATCCACTTGCACGTAAAGAGGGGCATCCGATGAAAGTTGAATCTCACGAAAAGGAATGCGGCGGGCTTGACCTGAATGTACATGCCGCCCAGACCACAACTCCCAGGCGTGGGTGACAGTCTCCAGCCAGGTTTTCCCCGCGAAGAGCCATAAGTCCATTTCGCCATCGTCCAGTCGGGCCAGGGGTGAAATTTCTGCCATGCCTCCTGCGTATAAATGGATATTGCTAGCCACCACCATCAGATAATGTCCCAAAATATCGACATCGTCGGTTTGGACTTTTAGATCGATACCACTAAATATCACCGCCTGCCGAAGCGCGTTGGTGGCGTATTGGGCAAGGGCGAAATGCTTTTCCCAGCGGCTGCGCGGTTCAATGCGATGGACTATGAATGCGTCTAAGCCAACACCAGCCCACAGTAAAAAAGGATGATCGTTGCAAAAACCGATGTCAACTTTATGCACGTTGGCTGCGGCTAAGATGTGCGCACTTTCTTCTAAGGCCATCACACGCGTCCACGTCAACCCAGGCAAGCCTAACTCCTGCGCCCATACGTTAGCAGTACCCGCGGGGAGCACGCCCAATGCTGTGTCTCCCCCCAAGAGGCCAGCAACGGCATGGTTGATGGAACCATCGCCCCCAGCTATGAATAGCGCGTCCAGGTTCTGGTCGGTCGCCTGATGAGCCAACTGGGTGATATGGGGGCCACCATGGGTACGCTCCAAATGGATCTGCCAACCGTGGGCGCGCAACACATTAGCAGCGCGCTCTGTCAGCATGCGCGAGGGGAAGCGTCCAGCAGCAGGGTTGTAAACAATACACGCTTTTGCCATAGATGGTACAATTCTACCTGAAAGCAGGCAAGGTGCGAAGATGATTAGCTCGATTCGTAACCATTCACTCCCCACTCCCTCAATCCCGCCACCGCGGGGGAAGCTGAGAGACTCTCCCTCCGTAGCGGGGGGAGCTGGAGGTGGGGTAATTATTATCTCGATAAAGTAAAAATAAAGTACGCGAGGTGACAGTCACCTATTAATTCGTTCTACACTCTAAATCATCTCGCTAACCAGCGTGCTTTCCGTAACAAGACACCTTCGCAGGTGACTGTCACCTGTGTTCGTCAAGCCACCACCATAAAAATTATGCCTGAAATTCAGCTCTTGCAAAAACGTTATCAAATCGAAGAACGCCTGGGAAGCGGAGGCATGGCCGTTATCTATCGGGCGCGGGATTTGATGTTGGAACGCACTGTGGCTATCAAGTTGCTGCGGGAGGACTTTTCACGCGATCCGTCCTTTCGGGAGCGTTTTCGGCAAGAGGCAAAGGCAGCGGCCAATCTTTCTCATCCCAATATTGTAACCGTGCATGACTTTGGTCTCGACAAGGGGCACATTTTCATTGTGATGGAATATGTTCGCGGCTCTACGTTGAAAGAGTTGATCGAGCAGCGGGTTCGTTTTCAGCCCAAAGACGGGATTCGTTTGATGGTGCAGGCCTGCGCCGGGATTGGTTATGCCCACCGTGCCGGGTTGGTTCATTGTGATGTCAAACCGCAGAATATGCTGGTTTCACCTGACCGGCGGCTCAAGGTTACAGATTTCGGCATTGCCCGCGCACTGGCATCCATTCGCCATGATGAACATTCCGATGTTGTGTGGGGATCGCCGCAATATTTCTCCCCCGAACAGGCTTCCGGCAAATCACCTTCTCCGGCCTCTGATGTCTACAGCCTGGGGGTGGTGCTCTACGAGATGCTCACCGGGCGTTTACCGTTTATTGCTACCACCGGGGCAGAGTTATCGCGTCTACATCGAGATGAGCTACCTCGTCCCCCGCGTGAGATTGTTCCAACGCTCAGCGAGAACTTAAATCGCATTATCCTCAAGGTGCTGGCCAAAGAGCCATCCACCCGCTACCGAACTGCGGATCAATTGGGACGGGTGTTGATGACTTTCGCTGAAAAGGATGCTGCTAACTCTAAAAAAGTAGTCACGCCACCACCCGTTCAACCGGAACCGGCCTGCCCCCCCGTGACCCATGCCGTAAGCCGCGACCCGCTCGATATTGACTGGATCACAACTTTTTTGGGCCTGCTGGCATTGCTTGCGGTGGGCGGACTGATACCGTTTTGGATGTGGGTATATTTTTCAGGCTCGCCCTAGTCACACCCTTGCCAACTCTACACTCGCCGGTTATTATTCTGTCCAGTTTGGGATAGTTTGTTGAAAGGTGGTGTTTAGAATTGACTGATGATTTACATTAGATAGGTGACAGTGTCTTACCAACTACGCATAATTCGGGCATTGTTATGGTTTGCAAACATGTTTTTACAGCCAAAGTCCCGAACTAAATGACTGTCACCTTTCGCCATCACTTTTCTTTAACCTGTTAAAATTTTCAGGCTTTGACAAGAATTAATTCTCATCAAAGCCCAGAAACCTCAACTTACGGTTGAATAAACTAATCAGTCAGTCTTCGCCAACGTGCGAATACATCGAGTACATAATGTTTTTTGTACTTTTCGCCCATTCTCATAAACCGATACTTTCTGTAAATTCGGTTTGAATTTCCGCGAAGATTTTTTCTTCGACCATGGAATACTACGGCCAAACTTTGTCTTTTTGCCACACATTTCACATACAGCCATTTTAATCAATTCCTTTCAAAATACTTATCATAGTTTAACGGCCAAATAATACCATAAAACATATACCCTTTCAAGCGAGCGCACCCATGACTAATGAAACCACTTCAATCGGAAGCATACACATATCCCCTCAAGCGATTAGTACAATCGCCTATCAATCAGCCTTGCAGTCCTATGGAGTTGTAGGTTTAGCGCCGAAAAACCTCATCAATGGCATTGCCAATATACTCGTAAATGATCCCACTCACGGTATAGAAGTCCAATATGCCGAAGGCCATATCAATATTGATCTTTATATCGTTATAGAGTATGGAACCCGGATCAAATCCGTTGCAACCAGCGTTGCCAACACTGTAGGCTACCATGTGGAAAAGGCACTGGGGGTGCCCATCAACAAAATTGATGTCCACGTTCAGGGCTTACGAATAAGCAAATTCGAGCATTAATTTTTCCGCCCCAGGCAGGTTAAAGCCTCATCTGCGAGCACAGCCTGTATTTAATTTTTACCCCCCTCAATCCCCCCGCCACGGGGGGAAGCTGAAAAAACCCCGCCGCCACGGGGGAAGCTGAAAATTTCTCCCCGCTACGGGGGAGTTGGAGAGGGGTGAATAATCACAATTTTTTTAGGAGTTTATTGAACTATGAGCGCCCCCTCTGAATCTAAACAAGCATCCAAATTTCTAGAATCTATGTACCAACAAAGCATTGACGGATTAACGTTTATAGAATTAATCTCCGCATCTCTAGAATGGCTGCGCACAAACCAAGCAACAACCAACGCACTAAACGTATTTCCTGTTCCCGATGGTGACACGGGCACCAACATGGTATTAACCATGCAGTCGGCCTACAATGATATTGCTAGCTCCCCGGAATACAATGTCGGGGAAGTTGCCGGAGATATAGCCCAAGGCGCGTTGATGGGGGCGCGCGGCAACTCTGGAGTGATTCTTTCTCAGATATTACGTGGTTTTGCCCGCTCCCTAGAGGGACAGGAAAACATGGATGGAGTTAATCTAGCAGAAGCTCTCGCTGCCGCCAGAGATACAGCCTATAAGGGGGTTGTCCGTCCGGTCGAGGGAACTATTCTCACGGTAGTAAAGGACATGGCCACAGCCGCAAACAAAGCCATTGAAGAAACCCAAAATCTATTCGATATATTGGAGCTAGTCGTCGCTGAAGCGGACGCGTCAGTAGAACGCACGCCC
>JAYELX010000523.1:0-7692 GCA_034717875.1 Chloroflexota bacterium
ACAAGTTCAAGAATTGTACCATGTTGGCAGAATGACGAATCTTAACAAATTCGCTAATATGTCTTGGTAACATTTTCATTTGGTAGAACAATTAGCCCTTAGTAACATTATCATTTGACTTGACACGTCACTACCCCTGTCTGGCCACCATGACAAAGCTCGATAATTTCAATCACGACACCCTGATGCACGAATCCGGGCACCAGCTCACGGATAATATCGGCAAACAGGTCAGACCGTTCAAGAATATTAAATACGTTACCCCCGGCAAATTAAGCGAGTAGTTGGAACAGAGACTTTTAGGGTTTTGGAAATCCTAAAGGCCTTGGTTTTTGTTTACGCCTGACTGCGCACCCGTCCGTCCGATATCAAAATATCGTAGTAGTGCAGGCTGGCCAAAAACAAACCTCCTCCAATACCGATGTACAAAACCGCCAAATAAGGCTTGGGAATTGGTGAATGGCGCAGGGCAATCCCCATAGCGATCATAACCGCCACCAGCGGGTAACTCGACCATTTTTGAAAAGCGAAGATACATGGCTTTTCAGCGGGCAAGCTGATAATTCGGTGGTTATTCTCTTTGGCTAACTTAGAAAAGCCGAATTTGTAAATGATAGCCGCAAGTACAATTCCACCCAAAGCCAGTAGTAGGGAGGCGACAATTTCCACCGGCACGAGCCAGCCATAAGCCAGACTGGATAAGAATATTCCCACTCCAGACCACATCAGCCCAGCCGTAAGGTGGAGCCATTTTTTATCGACGCCAGGTTTTATTTTTTGCCAAAAATTCATATCTGTTCATATCCAAATTAAAGATTAAGGTATCTTCTCAAAATTTCGGAGATGAGTAGGGCGGTTCTCCATAACCGCCGTGCCCGATCAAGATTCCGAGGTAGGGTTTTGGGTGATGGTTAGATAGTATTATATAGGATGGCCTTGCCCTGGTTACGATGCTCCTGCGTCGTAACCCACCGCTTATGCGCTCTGTTCTGGGACGTAGAACGTCCTCGCAAGCGTTCCACCGCGGAGCAGTGGAACGAGACAACGAGACAACGAGACAACGAGACAACGAGACAACGAGACAACGAAACAACGAAACAACGAAACAACGAGACAACGAAACAATTCTCTTGAATAACCCGAAGTGCAACGCATTTTCCAAATGCAATGCACTTCTAGTGCCGCTTGGCCAACAGGAATTTGAGCAACTAATTACAGAATTATATCACTCCCACGCAGTAGCCCACAGAGATTTTTTGAAACATCTGTGGGCTATAATTTCGTTGTTGACGAATTACACTATGTTGAAAGTCGAGCTACTTCCGTTGACGCTGGGGAAGGCAGCGTATCCTTCAATGCTGCGCGGCCCAGCAAGCCGATTCCGAGCAACACAAATGCCACACCGCTGATCATCATAGCGGTGTGGAAAGCGTCGGCCAGGTTGACGCCAGCGAAGATATGCGTCGGACCAGCCCACATCTGCACGCTGAGGAAGAGCATCCCGGCGACGATGGCGGCCATCCCGCCCGCGGCCCCCGAAACATTGTCGGATTCCCGTTCGAAGTCCACCAATTTTCGCAATTTAGGGATTCCGAAGAGCAGGAAGATGATTAGCGTCAGCACTGTGGCGTAGACGATGAAATCCAACGGCATTGACGAACCGCGCAAGACCCGCGAGGTTGCTATATGGACGCCGCCGGTAACGATGCCCAGCCCCAGGGCGATGAGCGCGTCACGGTAAGATTTTTCCTTGCCCCTAACCAGTGAGACTGTAGCTCGGATGCCCATGATGCCAATAGCGACAGCAGCCAGAACATAGAAAATGTACAGCCATTGGTATTGAGCGATAGCTTCCATGCCTTCGTATTGGGCAGCGTCAAAAGAGACGCAGGTGGTGCCGATACCGCTGAGCAACGTTAGCGCGGCGGTCAGTCCCATTAATATAATACCGACGAAACGTAAGAATTTACCCATTTATAAAACTCCTTTCGAGTGAGTATAGGTAGGAATAGTGTTATTCTGAACAACACGCTTCCTGAAACTTAGGTGAACGCAAACCCAGCCACAAAAGCTGCCGTCATTAGCAACAAAAGGCTGGGCAAAATTGTCATAATTGTATCCCGTGACAGGATAGGTTTACCGGCTTTGAGGAAAGCTAGCAGCAACCCACCGACGCCGATCAAAGCACCACCCACGCCCACCAACGCGAATCCCCCCGGAGTGTCGCCGCGCAGGCTGAGGATGATGGGCAGCAGGAAGATCAATATCCCGGCAATACCGTGTGTCACAGCCAGGACGATGGTTGCGACTTTGCCGGGGGGGATGGCATAGCGCGTGACCACAATTGCTAAAAAGCCCGCCATCGCGAAGATCAGGTAGGGGGTAGTGAAATCCGTCAGGTGTTCGGAGACCAATCCCAGGGAAATACTCAACGGAATCACTGTGGAAACAATCACCACCACGGGGCTGTCGAGCACCTCGAATCCCAGGATGATTATTAGCAACCCGGCCACCAGCAAAATGCCAAATCCAATTGTGTAGCTGGCGATAGGTAAAGTCCCCAAGCCATTACATCCCACGGCGACTTGGTAGGCGGCTAGTAATCCAGTAATCAACAATAGAACGCGATCAAGTACAGAGATTTTTTTCATAGAGTTAGCCCTCTTATGCAAATAGCAATAGCATAGAGCTGAGCATATACAACGAGGCGTATTTAAATAATCCAAAATTGACCCGTTCAGAGGGACGCACTGTGCTGCTGACTGCCAAAATCAACAATCCCCCGGAGAGAACGGCCATCAGGCGCAGGTAGCCCCAGGTCATGCCCACGCCGTAGGCAGCCATACCCATAAAGACGGCGGCTATCACGCTGGAAACGGCAATGATTACGCGCGTGGTCTGAAATCCGTAAGTGGATGGGAATGTAGGCACCCCCGCGGTTCGATAATCTTTATGATAACGCATGCTGAAGGTGAGAATGTGGGTAGGAATCCAGAAGAGAATCGCGATGGTGAAGGTGATCCCGACCCAATCGAGTTGCCCCGTCCCCAAAACACGCCCCGCTAAAATCGGCATGCCCCCAGAAATCCCACCCCAAACTATAGACCAGGCCGTGCGGCGTTTTAGCCATACAGTGTAGACAACAACGTCGAAAAATAACCCGGCGAAGACCACGGTTCCATATAGCAAGTCCATAGTTAGCGCCCAACCCACACCAAGAGCGGAAATTATCAATCCAAAGATCAACGCTTCATGGGGAGTGATTTTCCCAGCCGGTAAAGGACGTTTGATTGTGCGGGGCATTCGTGCATCAATGTCGCGGTCGTACCACATATTGAGCACCGTGCTGCCGCTGATGGCTAAAAACAGGCTGCCTGCTAACTCCAGCACCACCGGTCTCGTGGTGTAAGGGCAGCGAGCACTCATGTATCCAGCTAGTCCGGTGGTCAGCAAGAGAGCGGTTTGTAAACTTTTTATCAATGGCCAATATCGTTTGAATTTGGTTTTTAGGGTTTTCACAATAGCCTCCGGTGTTGGGGAGCGAGGGAGCAGGGGAGCAGGGGAGCGAGGGAGCAGGGGAGCAGGGGAGCAGGGGAGGTCAATTAAGAATCCATGGGGAAGGATTACGGATCATGTTGACCAGTTTGCCAATGACGTAATTGTAGGTTTGGGATAAGTCTTGTTCTTGTTCCTTGGACAGATAATCGCATTCTGCTGCAAAAGCAATCCAGGTTTGGGTTTCGGCTGCTTCGGCCTCTGCTATATTGAGTCGATTCACAAATGCAGCTTCATAACGCCGCCGACGCCAGGCTTCAGCAATGTTTCCGCATACTGACCGGGATGAACGGCGAATTTGGTCTGTGAGGGAGTAAGTTTCCTCTTTAGGAAAATTTTCCGTAAGTCTAAAAATTTGCATCGCAGCACTAAAGGACAATTTATACACATCCAACTCTTCATGACTCTGAATTCTGCCCATCACCTACATCTCCCTTGCACCCAAGCACCTAAGCACCCGCGCTCCCATGCGCCCATGCTTAATTGTCTCGCACACATCTAAAGCCCACATCGGGGGCGTAGTATATCGGGCCAGAGCTATTTTCTTTCCAGGTACGCAAGTCAACTTCGTAGGAGTAGAAGCTGCCACCGCGCATCATGCGGTAGTGTTGGTCGGGGTGATCGTCGCCCATCCACTGCCAGACGTTTCCAGCCATGTCGTAGAGTCCGTAGGGGCTGGCGGAATCGAGAGTTTCGTAGCTGTTCCCGTTGACTTTGTAAGTTTTGCCATTGTAGAAGCCAACCGGTGTGGTGTTGCCTAATTTCCCAAACATCTTTTCGAGCACGTCGAAAGAGGAGTAGTAATTGGCGTTATTACCGTGAATTTCATAACCCCATGGGAAAGGATAGCCGTCGGCATCGGTTCCGATGACTTCTGTGCCGCGAGCGCCTTTTTCCCATTCGAGTTCTAGGGGCAGACGGTAGCCATAGTACTCACAGTAGGCATTGGCACCGAACCAGGAAACCATTGTCATGGGGTGGTTGGCGTATTCAAGGATGGCGGTGAAGGTGTCCCCGTCGCGGGTGATGCGCAGGCCGTCAACGAAGGAAACAAAGAGGTGATCGCCAGCTTTGATCTCTTCCTCGTGTTTCGCTTCCTGGAAGGGATCGCCGGGATAGTAACCTGCCACGCCCTCTTCTTGCCAAATCACTTCGCCATTGGCTACTTCGACTTCAAATTCGCCAACGCCGGCTTCGCCAGAAGCGATGACTTCGTTGAGGAAGTTAGCATATTGTGCGACGGTGACATCCGTGACCATGATCTGATAATCATAGTCGATCATCGTTATGTGACTTTCTGCACCGCTCGGGAATTCGCCCGCCGGGACAGTCGCCCATGCCTCCGCATCAACGCCTGTGTTGATATAGGGCGGGGTGATCGCGCTAATGCTGGGGGTAGACTGACAAGCAGTGGCAATCAGGGCGATAAAAATCAGACTAAAGATGACGCGTTTCATTTTGACACCTCCTCAAGAGTGGCTTGTAGTTCTGCCATTTTGCGTTTACTTTCTTCAAGCTCAACTTGAGCATTGGACTTTTTCTCAGCGCTGAATTCTTTGTTCCATTGTCCATTTTTGAGGAACAGGTCATATAAGCGCCATCCCATAAAAACGGCGAACAAGACGAGGATTGCACCCAAACCAAAGTCTATCAGTAGCATGGTGGTGTTGACTACTGGTTGTTGGTTGCTGGCATCCACAAAGAGGCGTTTCATTGAGAAGATCGTCGCTGAGCCGAAGGCGATATCTGATGCGATGATTAGAATCCAGCCGAACCATTGACGTTTTTTCCCTTTGATACCGGACATGTCTGCGTAGTACATAATGATGATCGTAGCGATCAACGCAGCGAGAATATGCCAGTGACCGGTCAGGGTAATCCGTTCTTCTCTCGCCGGCCAAACACGGAAGATCTGTTCTAGCCTGATAGCCATGAAGATGCCCACACCGCTGACGGTGAAGTTCATAAAGACCATCTGCCAACCAGAGCCAAACTTGAGGGGATCGCGCAAAAGAGCCGCAATTTTTTGCCCAAAATTAGGTTTTTCTATATCGGCTGTACCGTCTTTGATAAGCTTATCCCAGGAGTAGATCACATAGAACAGGGCGGGGAGCATCACAAAAACTGCGCCGACGTAGATGATGGTGTGCGCCCAGTCCAGCCACACAATGGAGAGAGCACCCGCGGTGAGCGTGATGGTGCCAAAAATCATCGTGGGCATACCCCATTGGTGCAGTTTGCCTTTGAAATCCAGCCATTTGCCGACCACTAGCGTAATGGCCACAGCAACCAGAGACACCATAATATGCAAGTGACCGATGATGGCTTTTTGCAAGGCGGTATGGTGTGGATGCCGAATCAGGTCTTCGGCCAAAAATGTTTCATGCCCATTTGCCCAGAAGGAGCCAGTGGTTGCTCCCCACATGGCGGAAAGCAAGGTCGCAACAGCCATAGTGAAGAAGGCGGCGCGTTCTAAATCAATGCCTTTTGGTGAGCGGGCATAAGGTGAGCCTTTTGGCAAGTAATACTCTTTCTTCCAGGGCCAGAGCGCGGCAGCTAATAGGACACCCGCAAAAAAGACCAGCGACTGCCCGGCCAGGAAAAGTCCGTGAAAAGTAAAGTTGTGCCCAAAATAGGCGAAAAGCAAGCCGAAAATCAGCGCGGTGAGATACCCGACAGTAATGACACCGTTGATCATAACCTGCTCGTGGCGTTTCATCGGCAAGATTTCTGTGATGAAATAGACCTCGATGGCAAGGATAGCCATAGCGATGGTGTGATAGAGCATGATGATACGGCCTTCGCGGTCGGCCTGGGTCAAGTCCATGCCCAACACCTTTACGGTGATGTCTCTAACACCCCACTCGACCATTGGGCCTGAAAGCGTGCCCCAAATTGCTGTCACTATGGCGACCGTGGCAATAGCGACCAGGGTCAGCCCTTTTGTGGAGCGGAAGAGGTAGTTAAGACGTTCTTTAATAAATTGCATATACGTTTACTCCAATGAAAGTATCAGGGTATACTTATTTACTGTAAACAACTGCCCCGCGCTATACGATAACACAGAGCAAGCTGCCTGTCTTTATTAAAAGGCAAATAAAAAAGAGACCTCCGAAGCTTTTGCGGTGAAGCTAGACTTCGGAAGTCTCGATAGATCAACTAGTCTGCCACAATGTCTTTCACGAAGCCCCAGGTGAAAGCCAGGGTCATGAGCAACAGAAGTGGAGCTAAAATAGCCATGACAACATCACCGCTGAAGAACAGCAATTGTTTACCAGCGTTCAGAAAAGCCAAAGCCATCCCGCCCAAGCTGATCAAGATTCCGCCAATGCCAACCAATCCGAAACCTTTAGGCGCTTTGCCGTTGATGCAGCGCATTAGCGGCAATCCGACGATGATCAATCCAGCCACGCCGTGGAAAACGGGTACAGCCACGCTTTTCAAGACCATGCCGGTAATGCTGGTTATGGCAACCGCCAAAAGGCCTACCAGGGCAAACCAGGAATAGGCTTTAGCATATTCTGGTACAAATTGATGCATCAGGCCCATGGAAATCCCCAAAGGGATCAAAGTTGCTACTGTGAGTACATAAGGCGAGGCCAGAATAGCCCAGCCTAAGAAGATCAAAAGCAGGCCGGAGACCAGCAAAACAACAAAGCCCATAGCGTAATAAATATCATGCCGGGCTTGTTCTTTGCTGTAGCGGGTGTAGAACCGCCAGGTAAGATAAATGGCCGTCAGGCCGGTAAGCAAGAGAATGATACGATCTAAGATAGTCATGGGAAAAGCTCCTTTTTAAATAATACGAGAATAGAGAGAATGAAATTTCCAATACATAGTAACACAAAATACAACACCGAACTTAATTATTCCATGCCCCACTATTTTTGTATGTGATGCAAGTCACTGTCAGGCTGATATGTTGATGTGGAATATGCTTTATCAATATAAAAATCTCTTTTCTTTGCCTAGATACGAAAAAGCAATAGGTTTCCAGGGGTGGTTCATAAGGAAAGGAAATTAAGGTTACACTTGCTCCGAAGGAGTACTCTTCGAGTAATAGAGCAAACGCCGGTCGAGTGAATTCGGAGCGCGCTTTGCGTGCCGTTGGCAAGCGGAGAATTTGTATCGAGACCA
>JAYELX010000524.1:0-14451 GCA_034717875.1 Chloroflexota bacterium
TATTGACAATCTACGAAGAACTGACGCAAAAACAAAATTCTTATCTCTTGAACCATTATTAGGGCCTCTGCCAAACATGAATTTGTCGGGCATCGATTGGGCAATTGTGGGCGGGGAATCAGGTCCCAAGTCACGACCGATGAAAGAAGAATGGGTCACTGACATTCGCGATCAGTGCCTTGCTTCGAAAACTCCCTTTTTCTTCAAACAATGGGGAGGAACGCAAAAGAAAAAAGCAGGCCGCGAACTACAAGGGCGAAAGTGGAGCCAAATGCCGCAAAATATTCAATTTGCGGCGGCATAAACATAAATAGAACTGCTGAGAATTTATTCTCCGCAGTTCTTTTTTATTAGAATGGTATGTATCATCTCAATATTCCGTAGCAGGGTTTTAAACGCACAAACTAGTAAGCGGATTTATAGCACGCCTTCGGCGCGGCAAGCGGATAACTACCACAGTTCGCGAAGACATCCGCTTGCCACCGGCAGGCAACACGAATGTGCGCATGCTTTGCACGCAACACGGATGTGCGCACAGCGAAGCGATCCGCTACTAATCCACTTGCCAGCGGCACGCAAAGTGACCATACTTGAAACGTCCTCCCCGTTTTTTTGAGAAGACACCAATAAGGCTGGTTAAACTCAGCGTCTGCGGCCAAACAACGCCGACAAAGCACCACCAACCAACACCACCGGAGAACAGATCAACATCGAAATCCCGGCGATCAGCATACCTTTGGCGTTATCATGCTTTTTTTGAACAAAAGCAACTCGGTCACCAGCGTACAATTCGTCCGGGATGACCCCGTCCGCGGAGGCTTTTTGCCCCCAAACGGTAACCAGATCATCATTGTAGAAGCCAAGATAACGTCTCGATCCCTCCGCGAGCCACTCTCCTTCGTACTCTGCCCCCACAGAGTTGCTCGCATAGAGCCATTCTTCGCGAAGCGGGCCACTCAAAGAGACACCGTCTCGGCGATGGATCGAGAGCTGCCCACCGGCGAGCGATAATTGCATATCCGGTACCACAAGCTCAACCTGTTCCCAGGAACCCTGCGGCTGATCATCACCATCATCCGAATCTGGTTGAGTAACTTCCCACTGATCCAGTTCATAAGCGATCAAGTCACTTGATTGGATCAACCGTTCGCCCTGCAACCTACCGCTGATCAAAATCTCTGCCCCGGCGGACGTATCGGAAACAAATTGAACATCCATCAACGGAAGCCTCTCCAGGCGTCGGGCCTCCGCTTTCTGTTTGGGGGCCAGCACCAACAAAAACAACAACCCACATCCCAGCGCAAAAACAGATCCCACCACAGCCCAAATCAACTTGCCAAATCTTTGCCGAATAGCTCTAAACATTTTCTTCTATGCTCCTATCCTGTCCTATGCTATGATTAAATTGCTGCAATTTTACCTCACAACCCATATTTGCTACCATGGAGACGAACAAGATGCCCCTTCCAACCGCTGATTGGCACCAGCGTTTCAAGCAACAAGCCCAGTGGACCCAAGATTTGCGCGCCTACCTCTACCCACGCGTTGAGTTAGCAGATGCAAGTAAAATTTTAGATTTGGGATGTGGAACCGGCGCGCTTATGGGGGAACTACACACCCGCAGCAATGGCGCTGTTTTCGGGGTGGATATTCATAACGCTCACTTGAGGCTGGCTCAACATAATGTGAGCCAACCTCTCACCCTGGGAGACGCCCACGAACTGCCCTACGCTGATGGGACATTCGATATAACCCTGTGTCATTTCACCCTTATGTGGCTAAAAACCCCCGCTCAGTCGCTCAGAGAAATGACCCGTGTCACCCGCCCAGGTGGCACAGTGCTGGCCCTGGCAGAACCCGATTATGATGGGCGTATTGACTACCCCACCGAACTCGAGCAACTCGGCAAATGGCAAATCGAATCCCTGCGACGGCAAGGCGCAGACCCACTCATAGGACGTCGTCTAGCAAGCCTGTTCACTGCTGCAGGTCTGAACAACGTAGAAACCGGCCTCCTCGGCGGACAATGGAACAAGCCGCCATCAAATCAAGATTGGGAAACAGAGTGGCAAGTTTTGGAATCGGATTTAAGCAAAACCCCAAGGGATTCGAAAACCCTTAGGGTCTTAAGATCACTGGATAAATCCGCTTGGGAACGCGGCGAGCGAGTTCTCTTCGTGCCAACATTTTATGCCTGGGGCCGCGTGCCAAAATCCGGTCGATAATGACGTCAAAGCAATTGGATATGGAAAATAACAACAGCCAATCGTCGCTGCAACGCTCGGTCAGGAGACTATCGCTATTTGTAAGAGCGCCGGTTCGCTCTGCGTTCCACCTGTACGACGCGGAGCGTCATTCCCATGGTGACACCGCAGAGCGATGTCACCAGGCAGAGCAATGTCACCAGGCAACGAATTTTAATCCACGTAGGTGGATTTTGCGCACCAGCCTCGAATTTATTCGATGGCCCCGCAGCGGGGAGATTGTGGCAATTATATTCAGGACGGGTCATGATGAGGGGAAAGTGAACGGTTACGATCCGCCAGATTACCAATCCGGCCTACTTGACCAAATCATCAGTTGCTTCCCCCAGACCATAAGCCCCCGCCTTGAGCACCTTCAACGATAAAAGCGCACACTTAAGTCGCACCGGGCCTAAGCTGATGCCCAACAACTCCATGACATCATCTTTGGTCAAAGCTTGAACTTCCTCCAGCTTTTTTCCGTGGATATATTCTACTAACAAATCCGCTGAGGCCTGGGAAATCGAGCATCCCTCCCCACTGAAGGCGGCCTCGGTGACGACATCATTTTTATCGAGGCGAACATCGATGCGAATATGATCTCCACAATAAGGATTATCATCTTCGAAAGTAAAATCGTTGGGATCAAGCTCACCCCGATAGTGGGGATTTTTGTATCTGTCGATAATTTGTTGGCGGTAAAGATCGTCCATGGTTTGGTATGTTGGGGAATGGTATGTCGGGGTAACGTGTCAATCCAGTATTACGCAAAAATCTTTTTTACTTTGTAAATTGCATCTACAAGTTGATCAACTTCTTCAATTGAATTGTAGATATAAAAACTAGCCCGGGTTGTGGCGGGGATGCCAAATTTGGTGTGCAGCGGCATAGCACAATGATGACCCGCTCGCACAGCAACACCTTCGCTATCCAAAATCTGGGAGACATCGTGGGCATGGGCGTCTGATAAAGTAAAGGATGCAACTGCCCCCTTATGCTTGGCCGCTGGCCCAAAGACATTAACGCCGGGAATTTCAACCAGTCGCTCCAGGGCGTAGGCGATAATCACTTGCTCGTGTTTCTCGATAGCCTGCATGCCAATCGCGTCGAGATAATCCACCGCCGCACCCAGGCCGATAGTCTCTGCAATAGCCGGTGTGCCAGCCTCGAACTTGTGAGGCAAAGCGTTGCACTGAAAAGAGCGTAATTCTACGCGCTTGATCATATCTCCGCCCCCAAGGAATGGCGGCATGGCTTCGAGCAATTCCCGCCGACCGTAGAGTACGCCAATTCCGGTGGGGCCGCACATCTTGTGCCCCGAGAAAGCAAGGAAATCAACATCCAGCGATTTCACATCAACTGGAATATGCGGAACCGACTGGGCACCATCAACCACGGACACCGCCCCAACCTCACGCGCCAACCGGATCATCTCCCGGGCCGGGTTAATTGTTCCCAGCACGTTGGACATCTGCGTAAAAGCTACCAGCTTCGGCCCAAGCTTCAACAGGTCTCGGTAGGTCTCCAAATCCAATAAGCCATCAGGAGTGACGGGGATAAATTCGAGGGATAATTCTCGCTCGGCGGCCAGCATCTGCCAGGGGACAAGATTGGAGTGATGTTCCATCTCGGTCAGGATAATCACATCCCCTTTTTTTAGATTGGTACGCCCCCAACTATGCGCTATTAAATTGATCGATTCGGTAGTGTTGCGGGTGAAAATCACCTCACGGGGAGAAGGAGCACCAATAAAAGCGGCAATCCTCTCGCGGGCAGATTCATACGCCGCGGTCGATTCCTCAGCCAGAGTATGAATTCCACGATGGATATTAGCATTGGAGCGCTTATAAAAAGTGTCCATAGCCTCGATAACGTGAATCGGCTTCTGGCTTGTAGCTGCGGAATCAAGATATACCAGGGGAACACCGGGGTGTACATCCCGCGCCAAAACAGGAAAATCATCCCTAATTTTGGCAGTTTCTAAATTTGTCAAGAGATGCTGATCAATGGGCATAAAAATTATTCATCGAATCTATAATCATTGTACGACTCGTCAATAGCCGCATTCTTTATCTTTTCAGTGTGCTCGTTTTCTCGGCTGACGTATCTTAGAAGAATCATGTCTATACCAAAGCACATGATCAGGCACCATCCAACCATCAGTTAAATAAACCTTTTCAGGGAACTGAACCGCCACCAGGTTATCGTCTATTTGAACAACTAAGCCTTTTAACCAATCGTGGACGCGATCTTCATCCTCGTTTTCATAATCACAAAGTACTTCGACCATATCTCCTATTGCATATTCATATTCCATCTCAGGAGGGGAAGAAAAGGGAAGACTAGCCAATTTAACCTCCTATAACTAAAAAAACCACTTATTTACCAAATGTAATCGTTCACTCCCCACCCCCTAAATCCCTCCGCATCTCCCAAGGGAGTCCTTCGGAGCAGGGGGACTTGCTTAGGCGTAGAAGAAAGCCGTTCTCCTCCCGTGGCGGGGAAGTTAGAGGGGGGTGAATTCTTATTACCAAACACATTATTATAAAACAGATGCGTTAAATACGCAGCCCCATTTTTTCTCGAATCGCTGCGTGGAAACGAGCGCACACACCGTCGAAAGGAATCCGCTGCATGATGGCGTCAAAGAAACCTTCGACGACTAAACGTTCAGCGTCCATCATGGGGATACCACGGCTGCGCAAATAAAAGATCAACTCCGGGTCAATTTGTCCCACTGTGGCACCGTGAGTGCAGCGCACATCATCGGCCAAAATCTCCAAGCCGGGGATGGAATCAGCCCGCGACTTATTATCGAGCAACAAATTGCGATTAGCCTGATACCCGTCCGTCTGCTGAGCGCCGGGGGCTACATTAATCATGCCCTGCCACACAGAGCGGCTGTTGCCTTTCAAAGCTCCCTTGAAAAGCAAATCGCTGCTGGTATGAGCGGCTTTATGATTTTGTTGCGTATCGTGGTCTAGATGTTGGACTCCATCAGCAAAGTAAAATCCTGACACACGTCCTGCCGCACCCTCACCGACCAAATCCAAGTCCGAGAAATCTTTGGTCAGCCGGCTGCCAATAGCACCAAAAACCCAATCTATATTCCCATCTCGTTCCACACGGGCGCGCTTGCGAACAAAATTCCAAACATTGTCACCCAATGATTGCAACTCGATAAAGTGCAAATTAGCGTTTGCACCCAGATGAATTTCCACAACACCACCATGCAGGGTTTGCCCAGCGAGTCCATCGGGCGAAGCAGATTCATGCACATAAGTCAGCGATGCGTCATCTTCCAGCCAAATTAGCAAATGCGAAAAGTGAGCCAACTCCGCGCCGGCAGCCCACATCAAACTGTGCAGCGGCTGCTCGACACGTACCCCTTTAGGAACGTAGACAAAAACGCCATTTCGAGCCAGCGCGCTGGTGAGAGCGGCAAATTTACCTTCGCTTGGGGCCACAACTTGCCCCAATGCCTGCTGCAATTGATTAGCATGATTCCGAGAAGCTGTTTCGAAATCTGTAAAAATGACTCCTCGGCCAGATAGTGCTGGATTGATGTCTTTCGTCACCCCACCGGGGAGCAATATGATTCGGCCTCCATGCTGGTCGCTGACCAGGGGGCTTAACAACTTCCCGGGGATAGAGGGCAAATCTCGATAAGCACCCGCTTCGGGAAGTCGGAAATTGCTATTCAGCTCACGAATATCCGTACGCCGCCACGGTTCATCTTGCATGGTCGGATAAGGGATAGACTCAAAATCATCCCAGGATCGAGAGCGATAATCTGCCAATATGCAATTATCTCCCCCACTGGGAATCATCTCGCGGGTGAAATTGAATCCACTAAATTGATTTTTTTTTCTCGTCATGACTTTCTCAGTTGCCATATTGTCTTTACAGAAATGCTGGTTTGCATACTACAGGTGACAGTCACTTTATCAGATCGCGTTGTGCGTGCATTCTAAATAGCTGAAGAGATAAATTTTTGGATTTTATCATCTCGCGAAAGTGACTGTTACCTTCCTGATCAGCCAAAATTCACCATCGCCTTTTGATGAACTATGTTTTTAGTCTTTACCCTACCGACCCTTCCATCTGCAATTGAATCAGACGGTTCATTTCGATAGCGTATTCCATCGGTAACTCTTTGACCAACGGTTCGATAAAACCAGAAACGACCATCATAGTGGCTTCTTCGTCACTTAGACCGCGGCTCTTCAAATAAAAGAGTTGCTCTTCATCCATCTTCGAAACTGATGCCTCGTGCCCGACATTGACTTCTTTGTTATCGATCTCGATATAAGGATAAGTGTCAGAACGAGATTCTCCATCCAACAAGAGCGCGTCGCAAACCACGTTGGAGCGCACATCGACAGCATTTTTAGTAACCTTGAGCAAGCCGCGATAAGACGCCCGGCCGCCATCTTTGCTGATAGATTTCGAAACAATTTTGCTGCTGGTGTGCGGGGCCAAATGAATCATCTTGCCTCCCGTATCATGATGCTGACCCTCCCCAGCAAAAGCCATAGAGAGAATCTCACCGTGTGCGCCCGGCCCCATCAGATAGCATGAGGGGTATTTCATGGTAAGTTTGCTATTATGGACAATAAAGCCCTCAGAAACGAAGTTCCCAGTTCCACCCACTTCGATATCCCAGGTTGGGACTTCCTGTAAACACGGCTCACCAACAGACACTTTGACTACTTCAAGGGTATCGGAGAGTTCGATGTTAGAATGTCCGATATTGCGATGATGTTGCAGTTTTGCCGGTTGGATTGATTCGACCTTCCCCCGCATACGGTCAGAAAGATATGGTAGTAAGCGTTCATCCAGCGGGATTTCGATGCGATGAGAACCGTGTGAAGTGCAAGGAATCCCCTTGATGATGACTTCACGGAATTCCTCGTGCTCTGTATAGACACGGCTAGTCATACCGAGCGTCGTTGCCAATGCGGCCACATCCTGAAGCAAATCTCTATTCACTGACTTGATAGAAAATCGGCGTTTCGATGCAATTGCACAACCATCCGAATCGATATAACCAGCCAACAATGATAAACGCTGCGATTCTGGCAACGAAAACACCCATCCGGGAATGCGTTTTGTGCGTGCGTTGCCTGTGAACCCGTTCATCTCGAACAAATCAGCCAACTCGACTGAGTTCCAGACAATATAAACACCATCAGGTTGCTCACCGGGGTCCGCGTCGATGATTTCATCCATAATGACGACCAGTTTTGACCGGGCACGGTTGTTTTGCGGCACAGAAAATCCCACCTTGGCCCAGCGTGTATTCACACTTTCGCCAGACTCACGGCGGATATTCCCATCGCCGAGGAACAAACCAAAAAGCCACATCAATTCATCAGTGGTCTCTTCGATTTTCGCAAGCCGTTTCGGACGGGTTCTTATCACTTCGAGGTTTGCCGCGTATTGATTCGATGTTTCGAAAGTTGTCTCCAGCACCGGCTGTTCTAAAATATAGGAGTGACCATAGTCGATAGATGTCCGAGGAATAATCGCTTCAGTCAATTCATCAGCTCGGACATAGTCTAATTTATAACGTCCCAATTTTTTAGCTCGATGCGGCAAATAATCGAAAGAGTAAAAGGGATGGTTAGAAGTCGCAAGCAGCCGCCGTTCTCCATAAGAAATTTCACGCACAGGTTGATAGCCCGAAAACCGTTTCGCAACTACGGGGCGGAAATAAAACTCTCCAGTAGACTCATCCAGAGAAAGAACTTCATCGCCAACTTCTATCTCTTCGATGGGCATTACACCAAACGGCGTGGTGACAGTAGATCCTTCTGCCAAACAACCCATATTGGCATCTACCCATTCCATCGTGCCGCCATCTTCGACGATGGCACGCTGTGTAACCAAATTATAAACATTGGTAGACCAATTTTGGATGGTGGTGTAGCGTACACGCGCATTCTTTTTGACGACTATTTCAATCACACCGCTATGAAGCGCATCAGTCGTATATTGAGGAGCTGTGCAACCTTCGACGTAATGCATCTGCGAGCCTTCATCGGCGATAATAATACTGCGCTCGAACTGACCAATATTTTCTGCATTGAGTCTGAAATATGCTTGCAGAGGCAAATCTACTTTGACGCCGGGGGGGATATACACAAACGACCCGCCTGACCACACAGCGCTATTCAAGGCGGCAAATTTATTATCCTCGATGGGAACAGCTTTGCTGAAATACTCACGGAACAAATCGGGGTGTTGCCGCAGCCCCTCCTCAATGCTCAAAAAAATAACCCCTTGTTCTTCCAGATGATCCTGGATATTATGATATACCATTTCGCTTTCATACTGCGCACCTACACCGGCTAGAAATTTCTGTTCCGCTTCGGGAATGCCCAGCTTATCGAAAGTATCTTTAATTGCATCTGGAATATCATCCCACGATTGCCCCTCTTTATCAGTAGGTTTGATGTAATAATAAATATTATCCAAATCGAGGCTTAGAACGTCTCCGCCCCAAGTAGGCAGAGGCCGTTGCTGATAATGCTCGAAGGCTTTAAGACGAAACTCAAGCATCCACTCAGGCTCCCCCTTCATGTGAGAGATTTGTTCTACAACTTCACGGTCCAGCCCTTGGCGGGATTTGAAAATATAGCTCTCCGGGTCCCGGAAGCCCCATTTATAATCGCCGATACCATTTATCAATCGAGGTTTTGATGTCATTTGTTGTAGTTGGTGATGATTATATAGTAAGTGATTAACTCAGGTGACAGTCACCTTCGAAGATGTCTTGCTATAAAAAAATATGTCGTTTAGCGAGACGATTCAAAGCGTATATCGATTTTATAGGTGACTGTCACCTTACGCAAAAAACTTTTTCACGTACCTTTGGATCTTTGGAAATCTCCGGGGTAGACGATGTATGTGGGGGTGTTTTGCGTGCTCCGCACGCCCCCCACATCTTCCCTTTGCCACGGTAATTACCAGAGAGCCATAACTATTAAACTAATTGAATATATTTCTCGCGCAGCCAATCGTAACCCTGCTCTTCGAGCCGTTGTGCCAACTCAGGGCCGCCAGATTCAACGACTCGACCATCCAACATCACATGAACGTAATCAGGTTTGATGTAATTCAAAATTCGTTGGTAGTGAGTGATGACCAATGCGCCAAAACTACTGCCTCTCAGGGCATTGATACCATCGGAGACTATACGCAGGGCATCAATGTCAAGACCGGAGTCGGTTTCGTCAAGAATAGCAATCTCCGGTCTCAAAGTCGCCATCTGTAAAACTTCGGCCCGTTTCTTTTCACCACCGGAAAAGCCTTCATTGAGATAACGACCCGCAATAGCGTGATCCATTTTCAATAAATCCATCCGTTCTTTCAGCAGCGTACGAAATTCGGGGATGGGCATTCCCTTGTCTTCTGTATCTTTTGCTTTTCTATGAGCATTGATCGTCGTGCGTAAAAAATTCGCCACAGTCACACCAGGAATTGCAACCGGATACTGAAAAGCGAGAAACAGCCCCAAATGAGAGCGTTTATCCACCTCTAACTCGACGATATTCTTTCCCTTGAATAATATCTCCCCAGCGGTGATGGTGTATTTGGGATGCCCCATCAGGGCATAAGCTAATGTCGATTTACCGGTTCCGTTGGGTCCCATAAGCGCATGAATTTCACCTTGTCTGACAGTAAGATTCACACCTTTCAGGATTTCATTATCATCAACCCTAACATAGAGATTCTTTATCACCAACTCGGACATACAAAATGCTCCTCTAACGATTTGTACATAAGCGCGCCAGTGACTGTCATTATGAAAATGACAGCCGCATTAATAATGTCTATGGGCGTAAAAACGCCGGTGAAACTGACACTTTAGATCAAAATTTAACGCTCGACATTATAGCACGCAAAGCTATTTTGGTCAATATTTCTGATATATTTCATATAAATTATTGACGCGGCAAGTGCTAAATGGTATACTGATTATTATGTCCAGCACTCGCGAAAAAGTACTAAAAACTCTACTCACTCGCCACCGCTGCACCATCAAAGATTTGGCTGATGCGGTGGGGATTAGCCCCATCTCTGTGCGGCATCATATCAACAAGTTGGAGGCCGACGGCTTGGCAACATCAGATACAGAACGGCATGGCGTGGGCAGGCCGCGGTATGTGTACTATCTCACTGAAAAGGGAATGGAACAATTTCCCAGCAGATACCTGCGCCTAACCATCAAATTGCTTCAGCAGTTGAAAGAAACCTTGCCAAAGCCTATGATGGAAAAAATCTTCACCCAAATGGGCGACGACATGGCCTTAGATTATGCCGCCGAGTTAGAACTCGATGATTTGTCCATAGAAGAGCGACTGGATATTATCAAAGATGTGCTGGAAACTGAAGGCTTCACTATAAACTGGAAACTCGAAGATGATGTCTACTATATCCAAGAGGCGAGTTGCCCCTATCACCGTGTAGGAGAATCGCACCCCGAAGTTTGCTTCATCGGCGAGACTTTGATTTCGAACGTTCTTTCCATGCCTATCGAAAGAACCAAGAGCATACTCGAGGGGGACGCCTATTGTACATATACCGTGTCCAATGCTCCCAAAACTGAGAGCGATCCATGAAACCTGCCCACCCTCACCTCAAATGGAAAATCGAGGAAACGCACCCCAAGATGGTCGAAACGCTAGATGAAGCCTTTCGACAGGTGATGGATCCCGAAATGGGGTTGAACATAATGGAATTAGGTTTAATTCGTGATGTGCGTATCGATGATGATGAAAACAGCGCTCACATTACCATGATTATGACCACCCCCTTCTGCCCTTACGCTCCAATGATAATGGAAAAGGCCCGCTCGAAAGCAGCAAGCGTATTAGATCGCGCCACCACCATCGAAATGGGCAGAGAATATTGGGACCCAACGTTTATGGAAGAAGGCACCGGCGCGGATTGGGGGCTTTTTTAGGTAACCAGAAACCGCGTTGCTCGAAGCAACGCGGTTCCTATATAAAACCAGCTTTCAGTCTTCATCCCCGTATCGCAGACGAATAAAAGACTCGTATCGCTCAGGGTGGACACGCCCATCTTCTACAGCGGCTTTGACAGCACAACCTGGCTCGTGAATATGCTTGCAATTGCTGAATTTACAATCTGGTACTAATTTTCGCAATTCGGGGAAATAACCATCTACCTCTTCTGGCTCGATATCCCATAAAGCAAACGCCTTCAATCCGGGAGTGTCGGCAATGTAGCCGCCTTCCTCCAGTGGGAACATCTGTCGAACCACCGTGGCATGACGCCCTTTCTTGGTTGCCTGACTGACTTCCCGAACAGCTAAGCCCAAATCTGGCTGAATAATATTCAACAAGCTGGACTTCCCCACCCCGGAAGGGCCTGCAAAAACCGAGACTTTGTTGCTCAACCGTTTGCGCAGCGCCGACACTCCATCCCCCGTAATAGCTGAAGTGTATAAAACATCGTACCCAATTTTTTTGTAGTGACCAAATTGTTTTTTAGCCTTTTTACGCCCCAATAGATCAACCTTGTTGAAAAGGATCAATACGGGGATATTAGCTTTTTCGGCCACGATGAGAAAACGATCCAACATGCGTAAGCGCGGCTCTGGATGCATGCAGGCAAAAACGATGACGGCCTGATCGGGATTGGCGATGAGAATTTGTTGATACTCTCCACGCGGGGTGGGAGCCATGCGCGAAAACATACATTTGCGCTGATCGATTTCTTCGATCATGCCGGTGCCGTCGTCCAATAGCATGATTTGCACCCAATCCCCAACGGCGATAATGTCGCCTCGACGCGGGCCTTGCTTCAATCGCCCCCTCATTTGACAAACAACGAGGCCTTCTTTGGTCTCGACGGTATAAAAACCCGATTGTGAACGAATGACTAATCCTGGTAGTATTTTTTGCTTTGTTTCCAGATGAACCTCCTTTGATCTTGCGATAGGTTAAAATTGACTGATGGGTTTCGTAAAACAGGTGACTCGGTCAGGAGACCGGTCACAGCAGTGGTCTGAAGACCTGGCTTGGCAGCGGCGTCCGGATGAGTTTAGGCAGATGGTGATCCGGTTGCCCCCCCTCAATCTTCCTGCCGTAGCCAGTTTTTCTACTGTAGCCAGCCTGCTGTAGCCGGTCTCCTGACCGTGCTACCCTCGAAGCTTGAGTAGGTTACTCAGTCGGGCATTGTGCTACGATTCCGGTGTGGCTTCTTCCTCAGGCTCAGGTATGGCAATGACGCCCACCGATGATTCCCAGGGCAATAAGTACGTACGTCGTCCTTCGAAGTATTGCTGCACCATCGCTCGGAAAATCGGCGCTGCAACTTCGGAGCCTTCTCCTGCGTATTCGCCGATAACGGCAATGGCAATGTCTGGCTTGTCGGAGCGATTTTCGTCGGTGTATCCGACAAACCAGGCATGAGCTTTACCACCCCCCGATTCGGCTGTGCCGGTTTTCCCGGCGATGGGAACGATATTCGAGCTGTAAGCTCCCATGACATAATAAGCCGTGCCGCGGCGATTCTCCACGACGCTGACCATAGCTTGCTGAATCGTTTCCAGGTTGCCGGGGCTGAGGGGTAACTCACCGCTGACGATAGGCTCGAATTCGAAGACTGGCTCTTCTCCGGGCAGGCTTATGCGCTCGATGATTTGCGGCTGATAGATTGTGCCGCCATTACCTATGGCAGCAACAAATTGCGCCACTTGCAGCGGAGTCACCAATGTTTCTCCCTGCCCGATGGCGCCGTTGATAGCAGCGATTTCATCCTTGGGGTCAGGAATTGCTCCCGGTTCTTCTTCCACCCCCTCAATACCGGTCAAACTTCCCAGCCCAAAGGCGCGCGCCATCTCTGAGACAGCATCCACCAACCCTTGCCGGTATAAATCTAATCCAATATGCCAAAAATAAGGATTGCATGAGCGCATCAAGCCCTCGGGGAGGGTAAGTTCACCGCTGGGTTTGGTTTTGCATTCGCCTTCTTCATTTAGTTCTTGTTGGCAATGATCCCAGGTCCAATCATAGCGGGGTGAAATTCCCGCCACTTCTGTAAACTCATACTGACAATCGTAGATGGTTTCTTTGGTGTACAGGCCGCTCTCCAAAGCAGCAGCCATAGTGATGATCTTGAATACCGACCCCAGTGGATATTGCCCTTGTGTGGCGCGATTGAGCATCGGCTGCCCGCTGTAATCCGAGTAGATGTCCTCCAGCCAGGGGCCGCTGTTGTAATTATTAGGATCGAAGGCGTTGGGATCGTACCACGGGGATGAAGCCATCGCCAATACGCGGCCTGTATCCACTTCCATGACGACTATCGCGCCCCCATACTTAATCAGCGCCGTCTGGGCTGCCAACTGAAAATCGGCATCCAGCGTGGTGTAAATAGGTTGAGATGGCTGCGCGGGAGCATTGGCCAATTGGGTAACGACATTATTGTCCGGGTCAATTACATATAGCGTGCCACCGCGTTCGCCTGTCAGATAGCCCGCCCCCCATTTTTCGATACCCTGGCGACCGATCATTTCATCTCGGCTATATCCCTGACGTAATAATATCTCTTGTTCATCGGCCTGAATTCGGGAAACATATCCAATCGCTTGTGGAGCAATCCCACCGTTATAATAGTAGCGAGTTTCATAAGGGTACATATACAATACGTCATTGCTGTAGCCATTTTCGATATTGTAATAGCCGTCTACTTTTTCATAGAGGGCTTCCCCCAAGGGAAGATACCAATCCGACCCCAGCGGATAATCTTGATACATTGCCGCGATCGCGTTTGGGCGTAATCCGGTCAACCATTGCAATTCTTCCAAAAAATCTTCTTCCTGGCTGGGGGCAATATGTCCCGGCACAATTCCCACCGAAACAGCTTGAGCATAACCAACAATGGGATTTTCATAACGATCATAGATATTCGCTCGTGCGGGAACGTGTCGATCCATCCACAGCGTGTTCCCACCGGCAAGCTCGGGCAGAATCAGATTCTCGGCCCACTGCACTCGCCATGCACCGTCGACCAAACTCAAATTCATAGTCGTGTCGCGCTGAATATCGCCCACAAGGACGCTGTGCAGTTTGATCTCGTAGCTTACTTGAGCGCTGATGGTATCACTCTCGAGCGAGGATAAAATTTCATATTCTACACTATCGATGGCAGCTTCGGCCATGGCATCACGATA
>JAYELX010000524.1:14551-34232 GCA_034717875.1 Chloroflexota bacterium
CGCCCACAAGGACGCTGTGCAGTTTGATCTCGTAGCTTACTTGAGCGCTGATGGTATCACTCTCGAGCGAGGATAAAATTTCATATTCTACACTATCGATGGCAGCTTCGGCCATGGCATCACGATACCTGTTGATGAAATCTTCTTGATTGATTGTATCGTGACTGGACGCGGTCAACAAAGTATACATGCTGGCATAATCATCCAACCCCCACGCATCCAGATATGCTTTCACAGCTGTTTCCGCATCCGGGAGAGGCGTTGGAGAGGGCGAGACTGTAGGCGAAGATGTGGCGATAACGCTGGGCGACGGTGAGGGATATTGTGTCGCAGTGGGGGTTACCTCGCGGCATCCCGCCAATATAAGGATCAAAAAAATAAAAACCCAACGGCGAGTATTCATAAGTTTTTTCTCAAAATCGGCTTGTAAATTGGGCATCGGTACTCCAAAGCAGAAAGGCAAATATCGGGTAATCGTTCACTCCCCCACCTCGATCCTCCCCCAAAGGGAGAGGAAGCTATTCCCATTTTGATGAGCATGCGGGTCAAATGGCAAAGTGGCAAACCGACCACGTTGGCATAACAACCTTGCAAATCTTCCACCGGGTGGAATCCAGCATGTTGAATGGCATACGCTCCGGCCTTGTCTAGCGGGTCACCGCTGGAGATGTATTCGCGTATCTCTTCATCGCTATACTGGCGCATTGGCACATCCGTGGTCGCTAATTCTACCAAGATTTCATTTTCACCACTGCGCAAGGCAGCCACGGCTGTATATACCTGATGAACCCGCCCGCGCAAGCGACGCAGCATACGCTCGGCATCTTCGCAATCAAGCGGTTTGCCGATGATATCATCCCCATCGACAACGGTCGTATCAGCAGACACGATTACAGCATCGCGCTCGATCTGAGCACCCACAGTGCGGGCTTTACTTTGCGCCAGTCGGAGCACATAATCGGCAGGAGCTTCTCCGGGCAGAATGCGTTCGTCCACATCAGCCGGGATGACTTGAAAATCCCAACCCATGAAGCCCAACAAATATCGTCGCCGAGGCGAGTTCGAAGCTAGAATCAATTCCATAGTATGCTGGATTCTATCACATGATTGGACGGAACTTGCTCAAAATAGAAATGTGCATTGCATCTAATCTTGATGCATTGCACATTGGGTCGCGAGAAAACAACCTCCATTTGCTGTCTCGCAGGTGCAACGCACCTAAAAACCTGATTCTGAGGCAATCGTTCACCCTCCATCGCAACAGGTGACTGTCACTTCCGAAATAGCCCACTATAATGTAAAAAGTCCTTATTTATTTGTGGAATCTCTGCGCTTGTGACAACACACCCTCACCCCCTAACCCCCTCTCCCGACCTCAGGAGAGGGGGAATGTCGCTATTAGTAGTATCATTCTTTATACAGCTCCAACAACACTTTCGCACACACAATTATCAAAGAGATTGAACGCTCACGTTTCTTTATAGTACAATTTACCTAAATACCAATCCACCAACCCACCAACCACCCCACCAACGGAGCACATTCATGAAAGTACTAAAACAGCGCATCCTCGCCGAAGGTCAAAACCTGGGCGACGGCATTCTCAAAGTCGATAGTTTCGTCAACCACCAGGTTGACCCAGTTCTCATGGACGAGGCTGGGAAAGAATTCGCCCGTATCTTCGACGACATCAAGGCTACAAAAATCCTCACCGCCGAGATTTCGGGCATCGCCCCAGCCGTCGCAGCCGGGCTTCACATGGGACTACCCGTCGTCTACGCCCGCAAACACAAACCAATCACCATGCCCGATCAGGTATTGCTCACCCTGGCGCCATCACACACCAAAGGCCGCACCGTCGAGCTGATTGTCTCACCCGAATACCTGTCCAAAAACGAACGGGTACTCATCATCGACGACTTCCTGGCCAGCGGTTCCACCATCATGGGACTGGTGCGTTTGGCCGAAACAGCCGGCGCCACGATAGTCGGCATCGGCACTCTGATCGAAAAAGCCTTCGAATCCGGACGTGAAAAACTAGAGCAACTGGGCGTCCCCATCCGCTCCCTGGTCGCGGTCAAATCCATGCAAGGCGACGAAATCATCTTCGCATAGGTCGTTCAAGCCAGTCTTCGCGAAGCATACTCTCGGAGTGCCTGACCGTGCGTGGGTGACTCGGTCAGGAGACCGGTCACAGCAACCAGGTAGACGACTCGGTCGGGTACCCCAATGCCCTTGGGCACGCAAAGCGACGGCATGCTACGCGAAGACCGGTCACAGCTAATGATACCGGTCATAGCAGGTGACTCGGTCATGAGACCGGTCACAGCAACCAGGTAGACGACTCGGTCGGGAGACCGGTCGCAGCGGTTGACGGTAAGAACCCCATTCTCCATTCTCCATTCTCCATTCACCATTCACCACTCACCACCCCCCATTCCCCACCCATGATAACCATAATCGATTTCGGCTCCCAATATTCACAACTCATCGCCCGGCGGGTGCGCGAGCAGCACGTTTACTGCGAACTCGTGCCCTGGAACACCCCGGCAGACACAGTGCTATCTCGAAAGCCAAAAGGATTCATCTTATCCGGCGGGCCAGCATCAGTATACGCATCGGATGCTCCCCAGATTCCAGCCTATATTTTTGAATCAGGATTACCCGTTTTGGGGATTTGCTACGGGATGCAGGCTTTGACACACGCCCTGGGTGGAGGCGTAGCCCCGGCAGCCGAGCGAGAATACGGCCCTGCCCGAGTGAGGATTCTAACCCCCAACCCCTTACTACCCCCAGGTGAACACCGTGTCTGGATGTCCCACGGTGACCGCATCGAATCACCCCCATCTGGATTCATTCCCCTGGCCACATCGGAGAACTCCCCCATTGCCGCGCTGGGAGATTTAAGCCGCGGCTACTTCGGCGTACAGTTCCACCCCGAAGTACACCACACCCCCCAGGGATCAGAAATACTGCGCCGCTTCATTGTTGACGTCTGTCAGGCCAGATCCGATTGGACCCCAGCATCCATCATCGAAGCAAGCATTCAACAAATTCGCGAACAAGTAGGCAGCCAAGGCGTGCTCTCAGCCATCAGCGGCGGGGTAGATTCCAGCGTCGCCACCGCGCTGGTACATCGAGCCGTGGGCGATCAATTGGAGGCTGTTTTTGTGGACAATGGCCTCTTGCGAAAAAACGAACCGCAAGCCGTGGTGACCACATTCCGAGACAATTTAGGCGTGCGGCTGCACCCCATCAACGCGGTGGAGACATTCATGCAAGCCCTCAGCGGCATAACCGAACCGGAAACCAAACGCGGCATCATTGGTGAACGATTCATCCGTATTTTCGAAAAGCAAGCCCTAAAAATAGGCGCACCCAAATTCCTGGTGCAGGGAACCATCTATCCCGACGTAGTCGAATCCAGCGCGCCAGACCGAGCCCAAGCCCAGCGCATCAAAACCCACCACAACGTCGGCGGCTTGCCCGAACAAATAAATTTCGATCTAGTCGAGCCGCTGCGCTATTTATTCAAAGATGAAGTCCGCGCCGTTGGTGAGGCCCTGGGCCTGCCCGCAGAATTAGTTTTGCGGCAACCCTTCCCTGGGCCGGGGCTGGCCATCCGCTGCCTGGGCGAAGTCACCTGGGAACGATTAGAACGCCTGCGCGCCGCCGATGCAATTTTCACCAGCGAATTGGCTGCCGCGAGCCTGCTGCGGATGACGGACTCCCCTCTCCCTATGGGAGAGGGGGCGGGGGTGAGGGCTGACACACCCCAAGCCTTCGCAGGGGTGAGAGCCGGCACATCCCAAGCCTTCGCTGTGCTGCTGCCGGTACAATCCGTGGGCGTGATGGGAGATCAACGCACCTATCAAGAAGCTATTGCCCTGCGGGCTGTCACCACAGATGATTTCATGACCGCAGACTGGGCGCGTTTGCCCAACGATTTGCTTGCCAATGTGGCCAACCGCATTGTCAACGAGGTAGACGGAGTCAATCGCGTCGTGTATGATATAACCAGTAAACCCCCCGCCACAATCGAATGGGAATGATTTGGTGGTTGGTATATCAGCAGCAATTCCCGTTTTGAAACTAAAACCAGACTTCGGAAGCCTTCGGATGCCTTTTTTTTAGCGAAATATGTCGTTCGAGACTTCCGAAGTCTTGCATCTTCATAATATCGGGAATTACTAGTATATCAGTATATTGGGAAGTCGGTATGTTGGTGACTTTGGCAACCAATCCACCAATTTACCAATCTACCATTAGACCAACTACCAGCAAATAGGAGAATACACCATGAACATTGGCGAAATACTCACCCGCGCATGGGAAATTATTTGGAAACATAAAGTGCTGTGGATTTTTGGCATCCTGGCCGGCTGCGGTCAAGGTGGCGGGGGTGGAGGAGGCAGCTACAGCTATCAATCATCTGGAGGCAGTGGAAGCAATAGAGGCTCTCTTCCTCCAGAAATACAACAACTTTTCTTCGAGGCCCAACGATTCTTCGAACAAGTCGAATTATGGCAGATCATTGCCATCGTTGCTGGCGTCATTTTCGTTATATTGCTGATCTGGTTGATCATGCTTGCGCTCAGCACCATCGGGCGCATGGGCCTCATTCAAGGAACAATCCAGGCCGATGGGGATGCAGATCGGCTCTCTTTTGGAGAATTATTCAGCACCGTCAAGCCTTTCTTTTGGCGCATATTAGGGCTGAATCTGCTCATGGGGTTGGCGATTTTCAGCCTGGTAACGCTGTTTCTCATTTTTGGAGCAATTGCATCCGTACTCACTTTTGGGATTGGTCTTTTCTGCCTCATCCCTCTTATCTGTTTACTCGTCCCACTAAGCTGGCTTGCCAACGTCGTTATTCAACAAGCCAACACCGCTGTGATCGTGGAAGACTTGAACATCCTCGACGGCATTGATCGCGGCTGGAACGTATTTCGCGAAAATATGGGGGACTTCATCATTATGGCGCTGATTCTTGGTATCGGCGGAGCTATATTGGGATTCATCATCGCATTACCCTTGATTCTAATTATCATCCCCGCAGCAATCGGCGCTGCAATTGGCACGGCAACCGAGACGAGTCTTGCCATTGGCAGCAGTCTCATCGTTGGCGGGTTGTGCTTTGTCGGCTATGTGCCTGTTTTGATTCTTTTAAGCGGAGTCTTGCAAGCCTATGTCCAATCCGCCTGGACGCTTACCTACCTGCGATTGACTGAATCTCCGCTTGAGTAATTATTATCTCCCCCACCTCAATCCTCCCCCGAAGGGAGAGGAGGCTGTTTGCGTCCCCACCACAATCGGCAATCGAAAGACGGGCATGGAATCCCGCCCTACTAACTCGATCATCCCTGCTGGAGCCGGTCTTCGCGAAGCATACTCTCGGAGTGCCTGACCGTGCGACCCGCACTCGAGCAATCATTCACTCCCCCACCTCAATCCTCCCCCGAAGGGAGAGGAGGTTGTTTGCATCCCCACCGTAATCGGCCAATCCGCAATCGAAAGGCGCATTTTATGCTAAAATCTAGCCATGTCCAATCGACTTAGCAGGTTGATCCTGCTGTGTCTTGCGCTGCTGATAGTGTATGTCTCTATAGGGCATGTCCCTGCGAATGCACAAGTAATAGCCAGGGCAATATTATCCCTTCCAAATACAGAAGCATTTCCACACATCACCGCCTACCTGAACGTGTACGATGGCGCGGGGAATTTTGTGCATGATTTACAAGCACAAGATGTTAACATCGTCGAGGATGGGCACTTGATCCCCGTCGCCGAACTCACGGAATTGCACAATGGAGCTCAGTTTGTGGTGGCGATCAACATGGGGCCTGTCTACGCCATCAAAGATAATGAGGGGCTAACTCGTTACGACCGCGTCAAACAAAGTTTGAGCAACTGGATTGGTAATTATCCATCATCAGCAACGGATGACCTAAGTTTGCTAACCAACGATGGGTTATCAGGCCTTCACTACAATAACCCAGTGGACTGGCTTTCCAAACTAAATACTTATGAGCCAAATCTCGACACATCCATCCCCAGCCTGGATGTGCTGACCAGGGCCATCGAGGCGGCATCCGATCCAACAACACAAGACGGCATGGGGCGTGGGGTGCTGCTGATAACGCCTTTACCGGGTCAAGATAGTCTGGCAGCCCTGCCCAGTCTGGCATCAATGGCAAAACAGGGAGGAGTACGCGTTTATATCTGGGTGATCTCATCTCAGGCATATTTCGACAGCGAAGGCTCTACCCAACTCGCTGAGTTCGCGGCCAAAACCGGGGGGCAAATCTTCCACTTCTCGGGCGATGAAAATTTTCCAAATATCGGTAATTATGTAGACCAACTGCGTTATTTCTATAAACTGAGTTACGAGTCACAGATCACAGGTGGAGACACCCACCAAATCTCTGCTCGTGTGAACACACCATCTTTGGA
Organism: Chloroflexota bacterium; assembly: GCA_034717875.1. Taxonomy (GTDB): domain Bacteria; phylum Chloroflexota; class Anaerolineae; order Anaerolineales; family UBA11858; genus JAYELX01. The sequence continues at coordinate 21,005 of JAYELX010000524.1, forward strand.
TATCGCCAGCGATCCTATCGATTATGCCTTGAGTGTGCAGCCGCCCAATCCCATTTTCGTCTCTCCTCCTTTGCAGATCAACCGATCCTCGGTCACGTCCGAAAACTCATTAGAGGATTCCACAGGCTATGTCCCCAAGCAGCAACTCATGGAGATTCTGATTGAATTCCCTGATGGGTTCCCCCGTTCTCTCGAACGCACAACCCTCTATGTCGATGGTGAAATCGCCGCCGAAAACTCCACCCCCCCTTTCGACAGCTTTTCATGGGATTTGAGCAATTATATCAACACTGCATCCCATCTGATTCGGGTCGAAGCTGTCGATTCTCTCGGGCTAAGCAGCACCAGCATCGAGCACAAAGTAGAAGTCACCGTTCAGCAGCCCACGCAAAACGTACTCTCCACCATAAAGCAAAACAGACTCATCGTCGCAGGCATCAGCGCGGCTTTTATCGCTGGAATCTTGATTTTTGTGCTCGTCATTAGGGGAAAGATTCAACCCAAAATGACGGGAAATCTATCCAAGCAGGCACACACCAAACCCAAAAAACAAGCCGATGCCAAAGAATCCGCTTCGGTTTCCCAACCCATTCCCCAAGAAACAAAGGCTCAAAAGAAACGCTTATCCCAATGGATGAATCGCTTATCATGGCCCCATCACCAGGAAACATTCGACGAAGACGCCTACCTGGAATTCGACGAAGATGACGAAGGTGAACAACGCATCCCAATCTCCCAAAGCGAGTTGACCTTTGGCAGTGACCCCACCCTGGCTACCGTAAAGTTGAATGATCCATCTGTTGATGGCCTCCATGCCCGCCTTCGTAGAGAAGAAAACGACGATTTTTATATCCTCGATGAAGGGGCAACCGCCGGGACTTGGGTCAACTATACACCCATAACTTCCGATGGGGTTAAGCTGAAGCATGGAGACGTAATCCACATCGGTAGGATTCGTTCATGCTTCAAGTTAAGTGATATTAATAAAATTCCTCAACCGAAGATCACCCCCCAGGAGACATTGTGATTCCAAAAGAACACGCCCACCTAGATATTGCTGCCATAACTCACGAGGGAATGAGCGGCAAAAACAATGAAGACCGTTACGGTGTTTCTGCACATATAATCAGTGAGACGAACCCCATTTCTTCGGTATTTGCGATTGTCGCCGATGGTATTGGCGGGCACAGCGCAGGCGAAATTGCCGCTGAAATTGCCGTCGAAACTATCAGCCACGCTGTCGCAAGCAGCGATGGTAGTGATCCACGAACCACCCTCGAAAAAGCAATTATCCAAACCGGACTATTGGTCAACGACCAAGCCAAAATCGATGCTGCTCAACAAGGGATGGGCTCCACGTGTGTGTGTACCTGGATACTCGAAGACCGTCTGTATATTGCCTCGGTAGGAGATTCTCGCATCTATTTGATTCGTGGTGAAACAATTCGACAACTTACGACGGATCACACCTGGGTGCAGGAGGCCGTCGAGCATGGCATTATCGCCCCAGAGCAAGTGCGCGGACATCCGCAATCTCATATCATTCGACGATACTTGGGGTCCAGCAGCCCAGTAGAACCCGATTTCCGCTTGCGCCTAGATCTCGAAGAGAGCGACGAGCAAGCCCTCGCCAACCAGGGTGCGCAACTTCTCCCAGGGGACAAATTGCTCTTATGCAGCGATGGTCTAACTGACTTGGTAGAAGATGATGAGATTTTAGAAACATTGCAGCAGCAGGGGTTAGATGCTGCCTCTAAGCATCTGGTAGATTTAGCCAACCAGCGCGGCGGTCACGACAACACTACCATTGTAATTTTAGAAGTCCCTAAAATTCCCGAAGAAGAAGACGAACAGCAAAAGAAAAAAACCCCTTCAAAAAAACTTTATTGGCTGGTTGGGATAGTAATGTCTATAGTTGCGCTGATTGTGATTACAACACTGGCCTTTGTGGCCTGGCAATTTACCCACCCTGAGGCCACACCAACAATTACGCCTCAAGCTGCCACTCCGTCGATCACCGAAACCAGTATTCCCCCTACTGATGAAATCAATACATCCGCAACGTCGTCGCCCCTGCTAACCGAGACCCCTATCCAGATACAGACTACACCCCAGCCTGCTTTGACGCCTGAAGGTTGAAAATAACACAGCAATTCCCGATATTATGAAGAAGAGGCAAGACTTCGGAAGTCTCGAACGACATATTTCGCTAACAAAAAGGCATCCGAAGACTTCCGAAGTCTGGTTTTAGTTTCAAAACGGGAATTGCTGAGAATAAAACGACTTGCAGAATAGCAACCACAAACCGCCGCTCAAAGAGCGGCGGTTTGTTATTCTACTTACTGCCTACCACAAAAACGGCACAAACATCTTCGTCAGCTGCATATATTCGGCGTAATCATCCCCAAACCTTTCTAAATTTTCCCGCTGCTCGACTTTAGCTGTCGCCAGCAAAAACACCGAAGCAACCCCGGCCAAACACCCAACCAGCACCGAGGGCCGCTTGAAAAACACGCCCCAAACAAAAAACAACAACGAACCATAAAGTGGATGCCGAATATAAGCGTAGACGCCCCTCGTCACCAATGCCGTGGTGTCAAGACCATTTTCTGGTTGGCCCAATTTTAGCAAAATACTAAAGCCACCCAACACCATCGGCAGCGAAGCAAATAACAATACCCACGAAACCAACTGCGTAACCGAGAACGCATTTTCAATCCAATACAAAACATTGAACAGGAAAGCGGCTAGAATAGCTTCGAAGGCGAAAAAATGGTAAAACCCATAAGCGCGCGGATTTCGCAAGTCATCTTTCGAGACAACGAAAATCCCTGCCGAAAGCAATCCAAAGATAATTAAACGAATCATGCTACACAACAAATCCTTCCTACCCTCACGGAAAAGAAGCATAATAGACACTATCCCCAATAGCCAGAAACACGCGCTCATTTGGGGTAATTGCAAACGCCGTGGCTTGCCCCTTTGGTAAATCAACCCGAGAACGATATTGCTGCTGGTAAACCAATTTCGGGGTAAATTGATAAATAGCTTGCTCAACGGGGTCCAATAAATAAACCGAAGAAACAGGAGAATGTGTGAACAATATCTCGGAAAAAGTTGCCCCCTCGACCTTCTCCCCATCTTCCATTCCCTCACGGCTGTCATGATATATGGCCGGATTTTTATAAGCATCCCCACCCGTAAAACTGGTAGTCAAACGCCCATCGCTATAAAGCAAATACAACTTGCCATTGCCAACGGTCAAGTCAACCACATCCTGCATTGAAGGAACATCAGCACCGAAGAAAAAGTCGGGCAATTCACGGTATTCATCGCTGCCATCATAAACCCAAACAGAGCTCGTCATTGCGTCCATCACATACAAAACGCGCCTGTCCATAACAGCAGCCTGCGGCACCCCCCAGTTCGAATCGGGCGGCCCCATGGAAAAGCCCAGCGGCGCATCGCTGCCGGGAATACATCTCAGCAAATTACCGTTCTCATCCATTCCCATAATAGTAGCACCATCAGAGCTACCCTGGGGGAGCGGGACAATATCTACCAACTTACCAACGATCAAAGGCCCTGGCATTGGCTCACACTGGAAAGCTTTGTCCAACTCCAAACCATCCCCGGTGAAAACAGCCCGATAAACTTTACCTTCAACCTCATCGAGCAAATAAAGGTCAGTGTTCTGCACCGGCACAATCCGGGTAATATTCACCGATCTAGGCAACCCGTCGATATCCGCGGCTTGATAATCGACGCGCTTGATAAAGTTCAACGCATCCAGAGCCATACGCGCCTGATTTCGCATCCCCTGAGATTCTTTCGTTACCCTGTACTCTTCGGCCAAATCAATATACTCTAACGTAGCTCCCCAGGCAATGCGTTGTTGGCCAGCCAGTTCGTATTGCTGCGCCTGCCCCATAGCATATTGGGCTTCGCTAAAATACTTATCATATATTACCTCGCGGCCGCGCTTAAAATACACAATACTCGCCACCGTGACCACAATCAGCGGCACGGCCACAGCAATAAACGCCATCGTCGATCTGGAGAGCGACAACAATTCTTCATCGGGCAACATGCGCTGAACCAAAGTCCCAAGCGTTTGGGCCGCCTGTCGAAACATTTTTCCCACAGCCCGTCCAAGAGCAAGCAAACCCGGCCCAATCGTTGTCGACCAGGCCTTACGCAAAGACGAAGTTTTTGCAGCAGGTGATACAACGGGGGGTGGATTACTCGCTGCGGGAAGAGATGCCTCCACCGGGGGCGAAGTTTTCACTCCCGAAACATCAGCGGCAACCCCAGCCTGAGAAACAGACTCCCTTGTGGGCTGACTCTCATTTCTCGATGTTTGATCCTGACCCCGATTCGATTGAGGCCGCAGCAAACGCATATTGCCAGATCCATCCTGAACCAGCATCATGGCAGCATCCAAATTGCTCCCTGCCCGGCGAATCAAGCGTCGATGCAAGTCGCCCAGCGGCAAACCGTGAAAAGTGCGCAAAGTGGTTGTGTTCCATGCCAATGGGGGCTCAGGCGAAATCAGCAGCACGTCACCAGCGCTGAGTTTGGATTGATGATAAAGGAACGACGTTGCCCGACTCAGCCCCAATCCCCGACCGGCCGCGTCGGGATCATAAAATTGCTGCACCCCATCAGCTCTGATCAAATAAGCTTGTCCGGGCCCACTCTGCAAAAGATAGATACGATTATGCCGCATCACCCCCAATGTGAGCATCCCAATTGCCTGCAGCCCGCGACTGACCGCGTTCAAATTGCGCTTCAATAAATATTCATTTAACCCCTCTGCCACCGCGCGCATAGCCGCTGTGGATGAACCGACCGTTTTATAATAAGCAGTAGCCAGACTTTCCAAGAGCTTATTCATCCCCCGCGTCGATAAAGGCGCATTGCCATCTAATGCAAGGTGAATGATCAAATAATCCGAGGAACGGCCTCGCGCCGCGCTGCGGGGCGGCTCGGCCGCATATAGTCCCGGCATTTTTATATGATCTTTCCCACTGTGTCGAACCAGGGGAAGTAAGGTAAAATCAAGAGAAGATGACATAAAACTATAAAATCTCTTTCAGATCCAAATCACGCTCTATGGCACGTGCCTGCATCCACTCGTGTTTGCTAACAGGTGTTGGCAGCACATCCTCCTCAGAGCGGCGTATCAGGCTCAGTGCTTCATCTGGGCAAGTGGGGACACACACACCACACCCCACACAGCTTGTCTCATTCACTTGTACACAAAACGCATCATCATCCAGACTGAGGGCATCAAATTGACAATAATCCACACATATCTCACACCCCTGGCATAAATCTTCATCCACCTGGTTTACAAAAGCAGACCGCGCGACAACATTGGCAATACCCATCTCTGCCATGCCGCGCAAAAGGCCGCAAGAGCACGTGCAGCAATTGCAAATATAATGAACCCCATCCTGTGTATTGCTGACCGTATGCACCAACCCCGCATCGGCGGCGCGCTTCAATGTCGCCATGGCCCCATCCTGATCTAACGCATGTATCACAGAGCTATTATCGAAAGCTCTAGAGCGTTTACTGAGAATCATACACACATCCACAGGATGATCGCAAGGATCGCCAATCAACGCCTTTTGCTTCCGGCAAATACAATCCAGAACGCCCCAGGCATTAGCATCAGCCACAATGTCGGCCGCACTCTCGAACGGACGCACTTCCATACCCGTCCGAACGGTTTCATTCACCGGGATAACCCGCTGAAAAGTAGGTTCTATTCCAACCATCTTACCAAAAGCCTGGTGATAATAATCCTCGAATAACTGCGCCATTTCGGCATCTAACCTGGCAATCTGCATCTCGTAAACACCAACAACGAATGGCATCAGGCCATATCCTAGCCCCTGTTCTGCGCGCCCGGCCTCGATAAGCCCTTTGCGGGCCATAGACTTAAGCTGCTTCTTTAATTCTTTAACATCGCCACCAATACGCTCAGTGATTTCTTTTACCGTCTCTAAACCCAGACGCAGCTGAGCCGCCAGCGCAGCCTCCTCTGGAGTGAAAATCTTTTCCAACAAGCGCAACTCGGCACCATCCTCCGTGGGCGGGTATCCATTGGGAAGCTCATCGAGCCGGATTGCCAATTGTTTATATGCAGATTCATTCATTGCTCACCTTAAAAGTCTAGGTATGCCAGACCCCCCAATTTGCACCTGGTTGGGCTTATCTGTCCAGATTCCGGGGATTTTCGTTCCACATTCAGGACAGGTTCCCTCACTCGTAATCCGATAATCACGAATCATATAGCCATAACGTTCAATCAAACGAGCGTTGCAGTGATGGCAGTTAGTATGCTCATATTCGGAGATGCGCCCCGGCATATTCCCCGCGTAAACGTAGCGCAGTCCCGCCTCCTGACCAATTTCCGCAGCGCGCAGCAAAGTCTTTGCTGATGTGCGCGGCGGCTCGGTCATCTTATAATCCGGATGAAAAGCAGATACGTGCCAGGGAATATCTGGAGAAACAGACCAAACAAAACGAGCTATATCCATAAGTTCTTCGGTGCTGTCATTATAGCCGGGAATCACCAGCGTAACCACTTCCACCCAAAAACCCAAATCATGAGCACGTTGAATACTGTCCAACACGTGTTGAAGCACGCCACCCAAACGGCGATATTGCTTATCCTGCATGGTCTTCAAATCAATTTTATACCCCGTCAAATATGGGCGCAGATACTCCAACACCTCCGGGGTCGCATTTCCATTGGAGACATAAACACACTTCATTCCCGCAGTCCTCGCCAACCCAAAAATAGACACCGCCCACTCCGACGTGATCAGCGGTTCGTTATACGTAGAAGCCACTACCGACGCCCCGCCGCGCACGCCGTAGTCCACCAAATTTTCTGGGCTTATACGCCGGACATAACGCTCAGAGCTATCAGCAGAATCATCACGCAAAGCCTGTGAACTGAGCCAATTTTGGCAATAGCTGCAATGAAAATCACACCCCAACATACCAAAACTAAGCGCATTCTCCCCGGAGAGGAAATGATAAAAAGGCTTCTTCTCGATGGGATCAACCTGAAGGGCGGCCACATATCCCCACGGAACCATCAACTTCCCACCCCGATTGAAACGCACCTTACAAATCCCGCGCCGCCCCTCACGGATCAAACAGCGATGCGCACAAGCATAACAACGTACGGCGTCATCCGGCAGCGTTTCATAAAGCTCCCCCTCCACAGTCATAGCATCCAACTTCTCGGCTAAGGCAACCACAAAAACCTCCATACACTAATCGATCAGCAACACAGCAGAGTGGTGGTTTGATGGAAAGTGAAAACCAGAGGTGACAGTCACTTGCAAAGAGATGTTTTACGAAAAAAATACGCTGGTTATGCGGTTCAATGCAGACTGTAAGGCTAATTTATAAGTGACTGTCACCTTACGCAAAAATCTTCATCACTTACCTATTTACCACTACCCACAACAAAATATAATCTATTATAATCCCAATATGCTAACAATTGTAATTCAAGCTGGCGGTCAATCAAGCAGAATGGGGCAAGATAAAGCCCTGATGCTCTTTTTGGGATATCCGCTTATCGAGCGGGTGCTAAACCGGGTGCTTCATCTAGCCGATGAAGTAATGATCACGACCAACCACGCGTCAGGATACCGTTATCTCAACATCCCCCTCATCCCGGACGAAATCCCCAACCGCGGCGCATTGGGAGGTTTATACACGGCTCTAAAGGCAGCCCAACACCCGCTGGTTGCCGTAGTGGCCTGCGACATGCCCTTCGTCAACGCAGAGATATTATCCGCTGCCCGCGACATTTTGACCAATACCCAAGCCGACGCTGTTATTCCCTACACCGAGGCCGGACTAGAGCCTTTACACGCCGTGTACCGCCGAGCGACTTGTCTGCCCGCCGTAAAAGCCGCCATCGAGGCCGGAAAATGGCGCGCAATCTCCTGGCACGCTGATGTAGACATCCACATCCTCCCACCCGAAGAACTGCGTAAATATGACCCACGGGGGATAACCTTCGAAAACGTGAACACACCCGAAGAGTTGCGGCAAGCTGAAGAACTGGTGTGAATTGTAACTCGGATTGGTAATCCGAGTATACGCGTTCAGGAGGGCTTGAATAGTGTACGGCGGGAATGGAATCCCGCCCTACGAGCTAACCTTTGGATTGATGCCGCACCAGCAGTACCGGGCAAGGTGCGTGCGCCACTACCTTCTGGCTGACACTGCCCAAAAGCAACCCGGTCAGCCTGCCCCGGCCCCGAGTTCCCATCACGATAACATCATTGTGGCGCGCTTTGGCAACATTCAGAATGGCTTCAGCAATTGGGCCTTCCAACACTTCGGTTTTTATCTCATGGGGGGTTTCCCCCACTTGTTCCAAAGCTTCTTTCAATATCCCATCTGCATGCTGCAAACGAACCGACACAATGTGTTGAAAGTCGGGTTCTCCCAGATAGGCGGGAAGTGCATCGTATACAACAACAACGCGCAAATCAGCATTGTTGTCGCAAGCCATCTCACCGGCTAATTGTGCCGCCTTCAAGGCGTGTTCCGATCCATCAAAAGCAAGTAATATATGCTTAAACATCGTCTACCTCCTCATCACTTTACTATTAACTGCCTCATATACAGTATAGTAAAGAATGATATTATTTTCAATTGCTTCTGGGATTGCGCAGCAATTCTCAATTTGAAGGTGGGACGCACTTGCGCAGTCTGAATGTCACGCCAGCATATTGATGGAGTGCACCCCAGCCGAGGAGCAAATCCGTATTTAGAATTAATGGGGATTGCGATTGCTTTCCCCCAAACAAAAAAGCCCGGGAAGCATTCCCGAGCTACATCGTTCCAAAAAACGACAGATGCCAAAGTGAGGGGGGCACCCTGGCATCCATCAACACTAATGATACTAAAAATTCGGGGTTGTGCAAGTATGCGTTTCGTTACAAGTTCGTTACGCCCGTTTTTAGCATTTACCTAAAAATGTTTGTACGTACGTTCAGTACCCCGGGCGGGATTCGAACTCGCAACCTAGGCTTTAGGAGAGCCTTGCTCTTTCCTATTGAGCTACCGGGGCTTACGAGGAAATTATAGCACTCCGTGTTGAGGGGAACAAGTACATCGCTGCGTCGGAAGACAATTCAAGGAAGCTGCTTAGCGCGATACCAGCTAACGTCGGAAGAAATTCGAGATTAAGAACCACAAATTAGCCGGGCGTTCGGCCAATCGGCGCACGAAATAAGGATACCACTCCGTGCCATAAGGCACATAAACCCGCATGGGATATCCTTCAGCAACTATTTGCTCTTGCAGACTCCGCCGAATTCCATATAACATTTGAAACTCCATGGCCTCCTTGGGGAGATCCACCTTTCGAGCATAATTTTTTGCATGTTCAATTCTAATTTCGTCATGAGTCGCAATAGCTGGAATTGGGGGAAAATGGCCACACGCACTAACCCGCAGCGAGCCTTCATCTATCGCCCCATCAATCAGCATCTCGGTGATACGATCATAGCTAGCATCGGCATCCACTTTCTTGGGAAAGGCGACATCCGCTGGTTCATTATAAGCCCCCTTGCAGAGACGAACACGCGCTCCATTCTCCATTAGCTTCCGAACATCTTCCTCACTGCGATATAGATAAGATTGAATGACAATTCCCACCGTATCAGCAAAACCTTCAGCGCGCATATTGCGGAAGAGTTTCAAAGTCACATCGGTAACCGGGCTATCTTCCATATCAACGCGAACGAAATTTTCGTATGACTTAGCCCGTTCGAGAATGCGATGAAGATTTTCCTCACATATATCTTCACCCACTAATAAGCCAATTTGGCTGAGTTTGACAGAAACCCCAGCTGCAACCCCAGCCTGATCGATCATATCAAGGGCATTTATAATTTCATCTGTGGCTTTTCGGGCATCATCTGTATCAGTGATATTTTCTCCCAGGTGATCCAACGTTCCATAGACACCTTTTTCGTTCAACACCCTGAGGGCATTGATAGCATCATCAATAGTTTCACCAGCCACAAAACGAGAAGCAACCCGCCATGCAATCTGCCAACCAGTCACCAATCGCCGGGCCCAATCAGCTTGCGAAAGATAAATCAAAATTGAACGTAGCATATCGTCTCCTTAAATACCGTAAATTCCAAAACTAACTTTCATTTTACACAAAGACTTCATTTGAACACAGTGCATAAGATAATCAATTTTCTGGAAATTTTACACCTTCGGAATGATTGAGCGCACAAAGCAAACAACTCCGATTATAACACAGGGGCGCCGAGAATCACAATCCACCGCCCCATCGAATATGATATACTCTCTGCAATGCGAAACCGAGGCTCATTTTCAGCCCTGCGCTGGATCTCTATCTTTTTGATCCTGTTTGCAGTTGTGCTCATAACCATTCAAGTTGCAACTTTCAGCCGCATCCGGGCCACTTTCCCCAGCGGCATGAAAATTGCGAATGTGCCCGTAGGAGGCTTAGATCACCATGAAGCAGCGCAACGCATCTTGGAGGCTTATACCATCCCGGTAGAACTTCACTATACCAATAACAACATCCAGCTCAACCCATCGGTAGTGGGCTTCGAATTGGACATGGAAAGTATGCTCGCCGCCGCAGACCTGGAACGCACGCGCGTTCCGTTTTGGGCCGGGTTCTGGAATTATCTCTGGGGGCGTTCATCCAACCCATCCGACATTCCCTTGAGAGCATCCTACTCAGAAGCCAGATTACAAACCTATCTTAAGAACGAAATCGCTTCGCGTTACGATCAGCCATCCACGCCATCTATCCCCCAAGCAGGAACTGTCAATTTTCAAGCCGGGACTTTAGGTACCGAGCTTGATATCACACGGGCTATCTTGCCCATCGAAAACGCTTTGCGGGACACCGGCCAACGGGTGGTTTCGCTTCCATTACGGCAGACACTACCCCCGCGCCCATCCTGGGAAAATCTAGACATCCTATTAAAACAAACTATCGAACTAAGCGAATTCGATGGGCTGGTTGGGTTATATCTATTGAATTTACAAAATGGGAACGAAATCCATTTTGCAAACCAGCAAGACATCGAATACTCTCTCCATCCCGATATCGCTTTCACCGCTGCCAGCATTATCAAAATTCCCATCCTGGTATCAACCTACCGCCGCATTGATGACACGCCCTCTCCCGAAACTACTAATCTCATCGAAAAGATGATTATCGAATCGGGTAACGAGGCGGCTGACTGGTTGATGCAACGCGTGATCCATGAGTACCGCTCTCCATTGATCATTAGCGCAGATATGCAGGAATTGGGACTGGAAAACACATTCCTGGCTGGGCATTTCTACCTGGGGGCACCTGTTCTCAAAGCGTTCGAAACCCCCGCCAATATGCGCGAGGACATCAACACTAACCCGGACATCTACAACCAAACCACCCCATCAGACATGGGTATGTTGTTAGAAGATATCTACCTCTGTGCTCAAATAGGCGGAGGCACGCTGCCGGCTGTCTTCGCAGGTGAAATCAATCAGGAAGAATGCAAAACCATAATCAACTATCTCACCAAGAACAAAATGCCTTCTCTGCTGGAAGCAGGCATCCCTGAGGGAACACAAATTGCCCACAAGCATGGTTGGGTCACCAACGATGGCATTATCAATTTTATCGGCGACGCGGGCATTATCTATACCCCCGGTGGGGATTACGTATTGACGATCTTCTTATATCACCCCCAACAACTCCTTTGGGACCCTTCGGCCGGATTAGTGAGTGATCTTTCGCTAGCCGTTTACAACTTCTTCAATTTACCCACCCCCTGACTACCAATTGGCTAGACAGATACAACCTATTTAGACGCAAAAGACCGCATTTTACCAATGCGGTCTTTTGCGTCCAAGTGGATCAATCAAATCTGCAATTACAAATTATACATCACGATCGACAATATATTGCCCCAATTCCCGTAAAGCCTGTCGTTCGATGCCATCCGGAAATGCTTCCAGGAACTCAAAGCTTCGGTCCACAAATCGGCGTGCTTCGTCTAGCGATTGGCGAACGGAGCCACTTGTACGAATAACATCGACAAGTCGAGCTATTTGTTTCTCATCGGCGCGCCCCCCATTCAAAAAAGCCTTCATGTCTGGGCAATCAGGATTGGCCTCGAGATAATAAATCGCGGGGAGGGTTACTGTTCCGTGACGAAGATCACTGGCCACCGGCTTTCCCACTGTGGCTTGTTCACCGGTAAAATCTAAAACGTCATCAACTATCTGGAAAGCCATGCCGAGATTACGCCCAAAACCAATGGCGGATTCAATTATCTCTTCATTTGCATTACTAAGAATGGCCGCTACGCCCGATGCTGCTTCGAATAGAGAAGCGGTCTTTGCATAAATGCGTTGAAAATAATTCTCGCGGCTGATAGACCTCGCATCAGAAAACATCTGAGTGATTTCTCCGTTGACAATAATGGATAATGTTTCAGCAAACTTACGCATAGCCCTTGCAGATCCAGTTTGAGAAGCCAACTTGGCAGCACGGGAAAAAGCGTAGTCGCCCATGAGCACTGTAGTTGCGGTCGGCCATTGGGCGTTAAGTGTAGAAACCCCTCGGCGAAACAAGGCTCCATCCAACAAATCATCATGTATCAAAGTGGCATTATGCAACAATTCAACAGCCGCCGCCATGATCGTTAAAGCCTCAATCTCCGCACCGATCATACGCCCAACAAGAAGTAATACAGTCGGTCGAAGTCGTTTTCCTCCAGCAGATATTAAAGCATCAATCGCTGAAAACAGATTAGGGTGGCTATCGGACACCTCTGCTCTCATGATGTCCTCAACTCTTGCCAATTGTTCCTTGACCAACTGATAATAAATTAATTCAACCAAATCAACACTCTCATCTTATCAGAGCTGTTCAATTCTAGCTGGCCAATCGAATAAATTCGAAGCTGGCCTGCAAAATCCACCTACGTGGATTAGATCATTAACCGACGCGCTGTGCGTGCCGCTGGCAAGATCGGTTTCGCGAGCCAGCATCGATTTCGCCGAGGGCGTGCATAGAAAATCGATTGGGAGCTCTAAACTGAACAACCCTGCTCATATTATTTAGGTGGTGGTTATATAGTCTGCAACCGGTTTGCTGACCATCAAAAACCAAACAACTTTTTCGCATTCT
>JAYELX010000525.1:0-7660 GCA_034717875.1 Chloroflexota bacterium
GTTGCTTGTTGAAATACGGACATAATTTGGTTTGACCTACTTACCATGAGATCAGATTATGATAGGGGGAGAGGAAATGAGGGTACTTCTGCTTTTAATTGCTTTTGATTCAGTTTTGCCCCGCCCCCCCCCCCCGAAAAAAAAAAAAACCCCCACGACTCTGCCACACTCCATTAGAGATGTTGAGAGTCGTTTTTGTCATCATCTGCGCTCGCCCGCGTCCTATTCACTTACCACGTCTTGAGGCTAATTGCTCTTGTAGTGATCAAGGTCGTGTTTTTTTATAAACCACTTGACACAAGGTAAATATCAAGATAAACTTATACCAACTAGGTAAACGTTTACGAATACGGTGTGCATTTATGCCTTTCAACATCAACAGAGAAACTGATTACGCTATCCGAGTTATTTTAGCCCTCTCCAAACGGATACAAGGAGTCAGGGTATCGAGCAGCGTTGTCCAAGAGGAAATGCTCATTCCCAAGGCAATATCACAAAGAATTATAGCCAAATTAGCCCAAGCTGGTTTTATCAATACTTTCTTTGGGCGTAAAGGGGGAATAGAGTTAGCCCATCCTCCCTCCGACATTAGCCTGCATCAAATTGTAGAATTATTCGAAGGCTCAATCACCGTTTCTGAATGCATAACTGAAGACAATGATTGTCCCTTTACAGGAACTTGCCCCGTCCAAAAGTGTTGGATCAGCCTCCGTTCGGCCATAGTAGAAGAATTGGAAAGCACCAATTTCGAGGATTTAGCTCTGGAGGCGCAAAGCCCGGAACAGGTTGTTAGGTGAGGTAATCATTCAGTTCCCCATCTTGTTACCATGCTCTGGCGTGGTAACACACAAGCCCAACGCTCCGCGTTGACGCAGAGCGTCCCAGCATCTGTACCAACGTGGGCACTTAGAAGTGTGCTACGCGAAGCATTGGCACAAAGAGAGTAACACTTACCAGGTGAGTTGCGCAATTCAATACTTGTCCAACTCTAAAACTTAGTTTTTTTTGGAGGTACGTATGCTTGCATTAGGTCTTGCCAGATGGCAATTTGCCATCGTAACTATTTACCACTTCTTCTTCGTCCCGGTAACGTTAGGGTTGTCTATTCTATTGGCAATCCTGGAAACGAAATACGTCACCAGCGGAGATGAAACCTATAAACGCATGGTGAAATTTTGGGGTAAGTTGTTCCTGATTAATTTCGCCATCGGCGTGGTGACTGGCATTGTTCAGGAATTCCAATTTGGCCTGAACTGGTCAGAATACTCGCGCTTTATGGGTGATATTTTCGGCGCGCCATTGGCTATAGAAGCTCTCTTAGCCTTTTATTTAGAATCCACATTCATCGGAATATGGGTTTTCGGCTGGGACAAGCTATCTAAAAAGGCGCATGCTGTGGCACTTTGGCTTGTTGCTATTGGCTCTAACGTCTCGGCTCTGTGGATTTTAATTGCTAACTCGTTCATGCAGAATCCAGTCGGCTACGCGCTGCGAAATGGCCGCGCAGAAATGACAGATTTCTGGGCTTTAGTTGGCAACGCCAATGTCTGGTTTCAATTCCCCCACGTCTTAAGCAGCGGGATTGCCACAGCCGGATTTTTATTGATGGCATTCAGCGCTTACCATCTTTTGAAAGGCGAAAACACCAACAGAGATTTCTTCCGGCTTTCATTCAAATGGGCCGCTACCTATGCCCTGATTGGCGCTGTACTCGTCGGCGTAATTGGACATTTCCAGGGACAATTCCTGGTCGAGCACCAACCGCTCAAAATGGCCGCCGCAGAAGCCCTATGGGAAACAGAACAACCAGCCGGGTTCTCATTGGTCGCTGGAATCGACCAAGATGGGCGGCGCAATACTTTTGATCTCAAAGTCCCCGGAGCGCTGAGCTTCTTGTCTTATAATAATTTCACCAGCAAGGTAGAAGGCATCAATGATTTACAAGCCACCGCCGAAGCTGAATACGGAGCAGGAAATTATATTCCGCCCGTGGCCCTCAACTTCTGGTCATTCCGCATCATGGTTGGCTTTGGCTCATTGATGGTATTGTTCGCGCTCTTAGGAGTATTTTGGTCACGCAAAGACCAACTTGAAAAATACCCTTGGTTCCTCAAAGCTATGATCCCAACCGGATTTATGCCTACTCTGGCGAACACATTTGGTTGGCTTATGGCCGAAACCGGCCGCTGGCCCTGGATCGTGTACGGGCTGCAAAAAATCGAGGATGCCGCCTCACCCAACGTCACTGCTGGCAATGTCTGGTTCTCGATGATCAGCCTGACCTTACTCTACGGAATACTAATGGTGATTGGCGCTAAACTGGCCCTCGAACACGGGAAAGCTGGTCCCGCTGCCATTGAAGCTGAAGCTTCGGCTTATTAACTGCGAGAATCTTAAAAGGAGATAAATCATGGATTTGAATACAGTTTGGTTTATTCTAGTTACTGTACTGTTTATCGGATTCTTCTTCCTGGAAGGGTTCGACTACGGGGTTGGTATTATATTGCCTTTCCTCGGCAAAAATGACAAAGAACGTCGGGCCATTATCAACACCATTGGCCCGGTCTGGGATGGCAACGAAGTTTGGATGATCACCGCTGGAGGCGCGTCATTTGCCTCATTCCCGCACTTTTACGCCACCCTTTTCAGTGGCTTCTATGTCGCCCTCATCTTGATGCTTTTAGCGCTGATCATTCGCGGCGTTGCGTTTGAATTCCGCAGCGCACGCGCAGATGAAAAATGGCGCGCTCGCTGGGATTGGGCTATCTTTGTTGGCAGCATTCTTCCCGCAATTCTCTGGGGCGTGGCTGTCGGCAATTTGATGCGCGGCGTGGCCATTGATGCAGACATGAACTACTTTGGCGGCTTGTTCCCGCTCCTCAATCTCTATTCCATCGTTGGCGGATTGGTCTTTTTGGGCCTCTTCACCATGCACGGAGCAACTTTCTTGAGCCTGAAAACATCGGGGGATTTGGCTGAACGGGCCAAGAAGATGGCTTTCAAAGCCTGGATTCCCGCCCTGGTCATCACCGTGGTCTTTGTAGTGTGGACAGCTCTGGCAACCGACATTTTGACCAAATCAGGTGTCAATGGATTAATCCCCGCCGCACTGGCAGCCGTCGCCCTGATTGCCGTGGGCTGGTTGCTCAAAAAAGGCAAAGAGGGCACAGCTTTCGTGATGGGGTCTCTGACCATTGTCTTCGCCACCATTATGGTCTTTGCCGGCCTCTTCCCCCGCTTGATGATTTCTACCCTCAACCCGGAGTGGAGCTTGACCATCTACAACGCATCCGCCAGCCCCTATACCCTTAAGGTACTGACTATCGTGGCGGGCATCTTTGTTCCCATCGTGCTCCTCTACCAGGGTTGGACTTATTGGGTCTTCCGCAAACGAATCAGCGCCGACGCCCAGGATTTGACCTATTAAAAACAGCACCCTGAGTTGAACACGCGTAGGCGTCTAACGCAGAGGCGCGGAGAGGTATAGGGAAAATACTCTGCCCCTCTGCTCCTCTGCGCCTTTGCATTAAAATTATTGCCCTTTGCACACTTGCAAACTTGCCCCATGTACCCTCGTCTTTTACAACTCGCTCGCGATAAACGCCTGCATCTGATACTCACCATCCTCAGCGAATTTGCCGTTGGGCTTTTAATCATTGGACAGGCCCGCTTGATCAGCACCATCATCAATCAAGTTTTTCTAGATGGGCAAACCTTGTCACAGGTGATGCACTTGCTGAGGTGGATGCTTGCCGTCATCGCCTTGCGGGGAGGCTTAGCCTGGCTCAGCGAGGTCAGCGCAAAGACCATTGCTGTCGGTGTCAAAAACAATCTGCGAGCGCGTTTACTGGCCCATATCGAATCGCTGGGGCCAGCCTACACCAAGGGCGAACGCACTGGAGAACTGGCCACCGCCGCCGTCGAGGGCATCGAAACCCTGGACGCTTATTTCAGCCAATACCTGCCTCAATTGGTACTGGCAGCCCTAATTCCCATAACTATTTTAGTCTTCGTCTTCCCCCTAGATACACTCTCCGGGATAATTTTGTTGCTCACGGCCCCCATGATTCCCGTTTTCATGTATCTGATTGGCAAAACGGCCGAGGCCCTCACTAACCGCCAATACAAAACCCTCAGCAGACTCGCGGCGCACTTTTTCGACAGCATTCAGGGGCTGACCACGCTCAAAGAATTTGGACGCGCTAAAGCGCACGCCGAAAGCATTTCAGAAGCCAGCAACCAATTTCGCGACGCGACCCTGAAAGTCCTGCGGGTCACTTTTCTATCAGCCCTGGTGCTGGAGCTTGTGGCTACGATCAGCACCGCCGTTGTAGCCGTAGAGATTGGCCTCCGTCTTCTATATTTCAAAATTGGATTCGAGCAAGCCCTTTTCCTCCTCATCATCGCCCCCGAATTCTACATCCCCATGCGCATGTTGGGGGCGCGTTTCCACGCCGGCATGGACGGAGTCAGCGCGGCTAAACGTATTTTTAAGATTTTAGATACTAAGTCAAATGCCCTCTCACCACCCCCCAACCCCCTCCTCTCTCCCAAATTTAGGAGAGAGGAGGGGGTGCCCGCAGGGCGGAGGAGGAGTGAGGGCCATCTTGAGCATGCAAACGAGAATTTATCTCAACGCAAAACCCTTTTCACCAACCTCCAGTTGGACAAGGTCAGTTACACCTACCCAGATGGCGAAAGGCCTGCTTTAGACAATATCTCCTTGACAGCTCAGTCCGGGGAAAATATAGCCCTGGTGGGAAAAAGTGGAGCCGGGAAAAGCACCTTAATCCAATTATTGCTGCGTTTCATGCCCCCCACCATGGGTGAGTTGCTGATCAACGAACACGATGCCGGGAAGATTCCGGCCAAAACTTGGCGGGAACAGATAGCCTGGGTGCCCCAGAAGCCATACATTTTTCACGATACCATCACCACCAACATAGCTCTGGCACGCCCCAATACCGCTCCCGAAGCCATCCAAGCTGCGGCCAAAGCGGCACAATTAGATACTTTTATTCAATCCTTACCTCAGGGTTATCAAACCATTGTCGGGGAAGGCGGTTGCCGCCTCAGCAGCGGAGAGGCCCAACGCCTGGCTCTGGCACGCGCGTTCCTCAAAGATGCTCCCATCCTCATCCTCGACGAACCTACGTCCAGCCTCGACCCGCAAACCGAGACCGCTCTTCAAGCCGCCACCCACGCCCTCCAGCAGGGGCGCACCACCATCACCATTGCCCACCGCCTCAACACAGTCTACCAGGCTGACAGAATCATCGTCCTTGACCAGGGCCAAATTGTCCAAAAAGGCGACCACGCCAAACTTATCGCCCAAGATGGAATTTACGCCGAACTAGTCACAACTTACACGCAACATCCCAACCCCCCTGCACCCCCACTCCCCAGCTCCCCCGCACCCCAGCCCCCTCGCACCCCAGCCCCCCCGCACCCCAGCCCCCCCCGCCCCCCTGCTCCCCAGCCCCCCAGCCCCCCAGCCCCCTCGCCCCCCCGCTCCCCCGCACCCCTGCCCCTGCGCCTGTTCACATTTCTCGAAGGTTCGTGGGGACAAGTCGCCCTCTCCGTGTTGCTGGGCACAATCACCATCGGCAGCAGCATCGCGCTCATGGGCACATCCGCCTGGCTCATTTCCACCGCCGCGCTGCACCCCTCCATCGCCGCCCTCAACGTGGCCATCGTGGGCGTGCGATTTTTTGGCATCACCCGTGGAGTAGCTCGCTATGCCGAACGCCTGACTTCCCACAGCGTCACTTTTCGGCTCTTGGCTCGCCTGCGGACCTGGTTTTACGCCGCCCTCGAACCCCTGGCGCCGGCTCGTTTGATGACTTACAAAGGGGGGGATTTATTGAGCAACGTGATTGCAGATGTGGAAACCCTGGAGAATTTCTACGTGCGCGTGGTTGCGCCACCCTTTGTGGGGATATTTGTGACCGTGGGGAGCGTTTTTTTCGTGGGACGCTATTCCCCGACGGGGGGCCTGACCCTGTTGGGGTTTTTGCTGGGGGTGGGGGTGGTCGCCCCTCTTGTGACGCGATTCTTATCCGCAGCGGCCGGCCGGGCATTGGTAACTCAGCGGGCTGATTTGCACAGCCAAATCGTGGACAACATCCAGGGCCAAGCTGACCTGATAGCTTACGGGCAATCCACACACCACCGCCAAGAGATTGCCTCCGCCGGAAAGGCGCACGGGGAAACGCAGATGCGCATGGCCCGAATCACGGGGCTGAACAATATGGTAAGCAGTCTGTCGGCAAACCTGTCTGTTTGGAGCGTGCTTTTGGCCGCTATCCCCCTGGTCACTGCTGGCGCTCTTGACGGCGTTATGCTGGCCCCGCTCGCACTGATAGCCACATCCGCTTTCGAGGCCGTCAATCCCTTGCCATTGGCCGCGCAAATGTTGTCCAGCACATCCAAAGCGGCTAAACGTCTTTTCGAAGTTGTGGACACTGAACCAAGCGTAAGAGAACCTCACAATCCTTTGCCAGCCCCCAAAAAAGCCGATGTTGCTTTCCAAAAGCTGAGTTTCTCATATTCCCAAGACAGCTACCATTCACCCCCCTCTGTAAAAAAGGCGATAACCGTTCAGGCATGTCACCCTGAGGAAGCGTATTTTGCGACCGAAGGGTCTCCCGGCCCCCATGGAGGAGATTCTTCGCCGCCGGAAGAACATCAGCGTCTCAGAATGACATACCCCTTCGAACGGTTATCCCAGGACATTGTCCCAGCTCTGCACAAGATAAGCTTTGAAATCAATCCTGGTCAGAGCATCGCCATTGTCGGGCCCAGCGGGGCCGGGAAATCGACCCTGGTCAATTTATTGCTCAGGTTTTGGGAATATGAACATGGAGACATAAAACTTGGTGGCCAAAGTTTAAACAAATATGCTCAAGACGACATTCGGGAACTAATCAGCATTGTATCGCAGAGGGCCTACTTTTTTAATGCCACCATCCTTGAAAATTTACAAATCGCCAACTCAGATGCCACACAGGAAGAAATTGAGCAGGCCGCTGCCCAAGCACAAATCCACGATTTTATTAAAGAATTACCCCACGGTTATCAAACCCCCATCGGCGAACAGGGGACGCGCCTCAGCAGCGGTGAGCGTCAACGTCTGGCCATCGCTCGGGCCATACTCAAAAACTCTCCCATCCTGCTTTTGGATGAACCCACGGCCAATCTTGACCCAATCACAGAGGGGAAGATTTTAGAGACTTTGTTTAGTATAATGGGAGAGCATACGACATTGTTAATCACCCACCGCCTGGTTGGGTTAGAAAACGTAGATGAAATTTTAGTACTTAATCAGGGGCGCATCATTGAGCGCGGAACACATGCGCAGCTACTGGTCAGCAAAGGGCTGTATTGGCAGATGTTGGAGCTGCAAAACAGGATTTTAGTTGCGTAGCTAAGTAATCATTAGTCTCATGGTTGTCAAGAGAACTAAAATGATCAAGAAACAAGTATTTGGACAAACAGGTCATAAAAGCACCCGCACTTTATTTGGGGCAGCCGCACTCAGCCAGGTGGCTCAAGCCGAGGCCGACCGCACCTTGGAGGTGCTGTTGGAATATGGCGTCAATCATATCGACACAGCCGCATCGTATGGAGACGCAGAGTTACGTATTGGTCCCTGGATGAA
>JAYELX010000526.1:0-7657 GCA_034717875.1 Chloroflexota bacterium
ATTGGGTTAGCATCAATTAGCAGGTTTGAACTGCTTCGCCAACTTTTTGGAGAGATAATTATTCCAAAAGCGGTATTTGATGAAGCTGTTGTTGCTGGGCGGGAAAAAGGTGGGGCAAAACGAGAAATATCATCGTCGAACTGGATAATAGTTGTCTCGGTGAAAGACCAATTAGCTATTGAAGTTCTATTGGATGAATTAGATCGAGGGTAAGCTGTTTATAGGCCATGAGTGCTCCTTTGATTTCGTCGTCTGAGAGGTGCTCTATCCTATACAGCTTACCTCTCTTTTCGACATCAAAGTTGCACTTACCAGTTGAATCTAAGGTTGATTATCATTCGTGAGAGAAATATTATGGAAGAGAAACTCCCCCCAATTCATCCAGGCGAAGTATTAATGGAAGATTTTATGAAACCATTGGGTCTTAGCCAATATCGTTTAGCAAAAGATATTGGGGTGACACCGATACGCATCAGCCAAATAGTAAATGCTAAACGATCAGTAACAGTAGATACAGCGATGAGATTAGCACGTTATTTTGGTACAAGTGCGTTGGTATGGTTACGGTTGCAAGTAAGATATGATCTTGAAGTGGCGGAAGAAGAATTGAGTAACCGAATCAACCAGGAAGTAAAGGTTTTAGAACAATCTTTTGCCAGCGTGTAGTAAATGGCGAAAGGAGAGCGTAGGTTTTGTACGTTCGCCATTGAATGTTGGGCAGCTAAGTTAGTTGTGTTCGAGCTGGGTTGCAGCGTGGGGTGGCAGCGCAGTCGAAAGTTATGGTTTGCGAACGAGTGCCTGGCAGCCAGATTCTTTGTCAGCGGAAAGGATTGGTAGCTTTCAGTATATCGGAGAGTAGCAAGCATTCTGATACCTGTCTAAAGCCCGATCTCGTACTCTGAACCTTTATCTACCCGAAAACCGGATTTTTCGAATGATAGCTTTAGAATTGCTGATCAATAGACTTCAATTCAAAATACGCTTCTATCACCTTACGAACAATCGGCCCGGCAACGCTGGCACCCTCGCCACCATTATATACAAAAGCAACGACAGCAATTTCTGGGTCTTCGTAAGGAGCATAGGCCACCGTCCAAGCATGTGTGGGCCAATCACCAGGTTTACATAGATTTTTTTCGTTAGCGAACACGTCACAATATTCAGCAGTGCCGGTCTTGCCCGCAGCAGCGATATCCAACTTATAAAAACCAACTGCATCAATGGAGAGCGTTCCCTGCGTAACTGCCAGTCGCATGCCCTGTTGGATTATTTGTACCACCCACGGTTCAACCGTCGTCTTTTCTCCGGTAAGTTTGGCATCACAACCGCCCGCGCTGGTAGGATCAGCAAACACATTGATGATTGAGTCTTGGGTGATATCCCATCGCATTTCAGCCTCGAACGGCTTGACAATATTAGCATCCGAATCGGTAATCTCGTGCACCAGGGTGGGTTCCATCAATTGACCATCATTGGCAATTGTCGCAGCCGACATCAACACTTGCAATGGCGTAGCAATAACAAACCCCTGCCCCACACTGGCGATATAAGTGTCGCCAATGGCCCAGTTCTCCCCATGGGTAATACGCTTCCAGGTTGGGTTGGGGATCTGTCCATCAGCGACGTCAGGCAATTCTATCCCAGGGAGTTGGCCGTATCCAATTGCATGGGCGTAGGTTCCCAATCGGCAGATTCCCAGTCCTTCGGGAACTTCATCTTTATAGCCGCCACCCAGCTTGTAAAAATAAACATTACTAGAATTGGAAATACCTCCCAAGAAATCAAGTGATCCGAAACCGGCCCTATTCCAATCGACAAACTCACGTTCGTAGCCAGGGTCGTTGGGGGTATATTTTTCGGTGATGGTAATCTTACCAGGTGTCTCGATAATTTGGTCTGGGGTGACCACGCCCTCATTTAATGCCCCAACCGCAGTGGACAACTTGAAAACAGAACCGGCCGGCAATTCGGCGCCCACAGCGTGGTTTAGCAAAGGGTCGCGCACATCAGCGAGCAATTGTTTGTAATAATAAGATGGAATCACACGAGCCATGCGGTTATTTTCATAGGTCGGAAATGAAACCATGGACAGGATTTCACCAGTCTGGGGGTTCATGGCTATAACAACCCCACTGGTGATACGTAATTCCCCAAAGTAGTCATTCCATCCATTGATCTCACTCATCAAAATCGCCTCGGTGGCATCTTGCAGCCGCGTGTCGATGGTAAGGGTGATATTCTGACCAGGGATAGAGGCAATAGGAGGGTGAATGTCACGGATGATACGCCCGGCGACATCTACTTCGACAACGCGTTTGCCGGGCTTGCCGCCCAAGATGGTTTCGAAGTAACGCTCAATCCCCGCATACCCAATTTTATCCCGATTAGGTACAAAACCTCGGTCGCGATAATACTCTTCACTATATTCGGTGATGGGGCCTAAAAAGCCAACAATAGATGCGGTCAGCGACCCGGTGGGGTAATCACGCACAGGCTCAATTTCTATCTCCACGCCGGGCCAGTCTATCGCTTTTTCTTCGATAATCATGGCGACCGAGCGGTCGACATTGCATTTAATCTTTACTGTGCGATAAGGGGCGCTGGTCTGACCATAATTGACAATTTGGGAAATGCCATGCTCAGAGACACAAGGCACATAGGGAGTCGCAGGGGTAACTTCTCCACGATTAACGGGAACATCAATTACTTCAGAAACATCTCGATAAATTTCCTGAATCTCTCCAAGATCGTCAGGCAGGGAAGCCGGTAGAATCGCAACGTCATACGAAGCAATGTTACGGGCCAAGACAACACCTCTGCGATCATAAATCACTCCACGTAGCGCTGGCGCACTAATTTCACTAATGCGATTTTCCTCGGCTAAAGCCTCGTACTCATTATGTCTCAAGATTTGCAGATTGAAGAGCTGCACAATATATACAACGATGACCAAGCCAACAACAATGATAAAAGACAAAATGCGCCAACCTTCTACCCGGTTGCGTAATGTGGCAGAATCATTCATATTTCGATTTCTTCGGGATACAACCAATTTGCAATATCTTTAACAACAGCATATACGGGTGCAGCAAGCAAAAGATTAAGGAACAAGCTTGGTATACTAATCATTTGCAATACATTCAACCAGGGTAAGGCAGCGCCACCTATGCTGACAACCAGGGCTGACAGGCTATGGTTGAACAAAGTGCCGATTAAGGTAATTACAAACATGGCTAAAATGGGGATTTTCCAGATATACCGCCTAATAACTAGAGTCAATCCGGTAATCCCCAAATAACTAACCAATGGTACAGAGTAGGGCAATATCGATACATATCCCATCATTATTCCAGCCACCAGACTCCATTGCAAAGCTGTGCGGACACGCTCCTGCAAAGCCCAGGCGATGACCACCAACAGCACGACATCAGCAGTGCCATGAAGCAGCGGCATACGGCTCAATACAGCGGATTGAAGTATGGTTAATACGCTGAAGATTGGAATTGATATCAAAACTACCATGATGTATTAGGGAATGCCGGGTGTAGGCACAAGCGGAGAGACATCGATTGGCTCGAAATTCGTGATGACAAGCACGATCTCAAGGTGTGTAAAATCCACAACTGATTGTAATGACGCGCTTTGAAAAAGGGCGTAATCCTGGCTGCGTATACCGGTTATCTGACCGATAAGGATATTAGGGGGATAGTTGCCCCCTAACCCTGAAGTCAATACTAAATCCCCAGCCTGGACAGATACGTCCTGAGGAATCAAGTCTAGTCCAATGTCTCCAGTAATCGAGCCTGAAAGAGCAGCCTCAGCCCGCGTAGGCTCCAGCCGAACATTAACCGTCACGGATGGGTCTGTAATTAATTGAACAAGGGCAGCCGATGCGGTCACTTTTGAAATACGACCAACTAGCCCCTGTTGTGTAACCACAGGCATACCTCGGCGGATATCATCATCAGAGCCACGGTTGATTTGGATGTATTTCACAAACGGACTGGGGTCGCGTCCAATCACGCTGGCGCCAACATATTGATATTCTGGGTAAGCGCGTGCAAAATCTAACAAAGCAGAGAGAATCCGATATTCGGACAATTGTTGTTGAAGTTCGATGATCTGAGTACGTAAATGCGCCACTTCAGCTTCTAATTCCGCATTGCGTTGGCGCAATACAGCTACATCGTGCGGTTCTGAAAAGTATGCTTGCAATGCCTGAAAACGACTAGAAACCCATGATTGAGCAGAAACCAAAGGAGAAAGGATCAGGCGCGAGAGCGGTGTCAAATAACCAGCAAACGCCAGAACGATCAAGCCAATTATGACCAGCGACAAAATGATAGTTTGCCACAGTGGAGAGAATTTAGATTTCATATCGTAAGAAATAAACGCAGCCCCGCAAAAGTCACCCCTAGCCTCTACCTGCGCGCCCGAGGCCAACAAATAAGCCTCCCCACATATCAATGTTTTCCAAGGCGATTCCCGCGCCGCGGGCCACACAACTCATGGGGTCTTCGGCAACCCAGGCTCGAATGTTGAGTTCGTTAGTCAGGCGTTCATCCAACCCCTGCAACAAACTGCCGCCCCCAGCCATGCAAACCCCCGTGTCCATCAAGTCAGCCACAATGTCAGGAGGAGCCTCATCAAGAACGTCCTTGACGGTATCAATTATGACCTTAACAGAACCCGCCGTAGCTTCACGTAACTCAATCGACGAAACTTCGATGGCTTCAGGTAAGCCGCTCAGAAGGTTGCGCCCCCGCAAAGTAAAGGTCTTTTCTTTGGACAGGTGATACGCCGAACCAATGGACCATTTTGCCTGTTCGGCCATGTGTTGACCAATAAGTAAATTATATTTATTACGTATATATCGAATAATGTCTTCATCAAGCTCATCTCCAGCGACGCGTAGAGAACGAGAAACAACAACTCCTTTCATAGACAAAATTGCCACATCGGATGTGCCGCCTCCAATGTCCACAACCATGCTGCCGCGCACTTCGTTGATAGGTAACCCTGCTCCCAAGGCCGCGGCTGCCGGTTCTTTCAGCAAATAGACTTCGCGCGCACCGGCTGACATAGCCGCATCATAAACCGCTCGTTTTTCGACTTTCGTCACACTGGCAGGAATTCCTATAACTACGCGCGGCCGTGGCACCGGAACAACACTCTGCTGGTGTACTTTTCCAATGAAATACTCCAACATAGCTTGAGTGATCTCGAATTCTGAAATCACGCCATCCCGAACCGGGCGGATGGCTATCACATTGGCAGGAGTACGCCCAACCATGGCCTTGGCCCTGGCTCCAATCGCAAGTGGCTCTCGAGTTCGCTTGTCTATAGCGACCCAAGAAGGTTCTTTTATCACAATTCCTTTGCCACAAACATTGATCATTGTGTTAGAGGTGCCCAGATCAATACCTATATCTAAGGAGAAAAAACCTAATAACCAGTTTAGGGGATTCAGTGACAATTCAAATTCCTTTTATTTTATATCAATGTTGTATCAGCTTGTCGGTGTGAAACGAACGCGGGACCATAGCAGTTAAAATTTGCTACCATCAAAACATTATACCAGATTTGGCTTTTTGTTGCGATTGCGCTAAATTTTTGGGAGAATGCGCAGATACCGAACATCCGAAAGGTGTGGTTTAATTAGGCGTGGGCTAATAAATGTAAGATTAGAATGGCTTAAGCGGCTGGATTTCGATACGAATCTTCTTTTCACTACGATCCTATCCCAACCAGCGCTTTCGTCTGAGTCTCAACTGATGAAAGATTCATGCCTACGTGTGTGCCAACAGGAAGTTAAAAACAAGGAGAACGGGTCAATGAAACAATATCGGTCATTTTTGTTGCTAATTTCGATTTTCATGCTTAGTCTATGGTTGACCCTGCCTACTCAAGTTATGGCAACTTATGGGTACCAATCCGTACCCCCTACCCCATCGCCTACACCAGGATTGACATCTGATACCAATAACTTTAGTCTTATTATTGGGGCGGTGGTGATTGTGGTGGTTATTCTTGTAGGAGTGTTGTTCCGCCCGAAGAAATAGTTGACAACCAAACACCAATGAGGTAAGCTATTTGCCAGCCCTTGGATGGGCCCGACGCGGCGGATGTCTTTGAACCGTGCCAGGTCCGAAAGGAAGCAGCACTAAGGAGAATTTTCTGGGTGTCGTCGGCTTCCCTGTCCAAGGGTTTTTTGTTTTCAACACTCCGCTGGCTTATTGCGAAATACTAGGCCTTCTCTCGTTCCTATGCTCCGCGTGGGAACGTTCAACGATAACGCTTCGCGTAGCATACTCGAAGGAGTACTGCGTTTCACTTGGGCGACGCGGAGCGTCATTCCCACGGTGACACCGCAGAGCGATGTCACCAGGATATGGCGATGTCACCAGGCAAGGGCGCGAAATATGGGCTACGGGGGCTAAAATCTGATACAATCAAGTCTATGATTTTCTCCAAATGGAAGCGTTGGACAGCACTGGGTATCGTCTTGATTATCATATCTCTGCTCGGGGTTATTCTCATACGTAAGCGCGTAACTGTGTTGGCAAATGGTGACGCTCGAATTGTAAAAACCAATGCCTTAACGACCAAAGATTTATTGCGCAAGGAGGGCGTCTCGGTAGGGGAACATGATGCGCTCACCCCAGCGCTTGACCATTGGCTGCGAGAGGGGGATCAGGTTTCTATCCAGCGAGCGCGTCAAATTCAAATCAGGGTGGATGGGGAAATACATTCTCTTCTGACTGCCGAACGGCTGCCGGTTGTTTTGCTGGCTGAGGCTGGCATAGGCATCAACCCTGACGATGAGTTGTTGGCTGACGGTGTTGCAATTGAACTCGATGAGCCGCTCTCTCCAGCCGCGGCTCACAGCTTGCAAGTGCGCCGGGCTACCACGGTCAATGTGGTTGACGGCTCGCAGACGTTCACTTTTGTGTCGACTGCCAGCACGCTGGGGCAGGCTCTCTGGGATGAAGGCATCAGTTTGTATAACGGTGACAGCCTCACTCCCCGTCCCAGCACTCCGCTTCAGGGTGGCGAAATCCAGGCAAGGTTGGAGCGGTCTCGGGAGCTGATAATTCATCTACAAGAAAAATCTATCAAAACACGCTCGACCGGCAAGTCTATAGGCGCGGCTCTGTCTGAGGCCGGGGTTGGGTTGCAGGGGTTGGATTACAGCATTCCAGCGGAGGGGGAGCCTTTGCCCAAAGACGGCGAAATCCAGGTGGTGCGCGTACGTGAGCAGATTATTCTGGAGCAGGAGCCGTTACCTTTCGAGACAATCCAACAAGCTTTGCCAGAAGTTGAAATTGATAATGTGCAAGTGGTTCAAGCCGGGGAGTATGGCCTGACGGCGCGGCGAGTGCGAGTTGTGTATGAGGCTCGACCCGAATCCGAGGGGTGGGATGAAATGGAGCGACAGCTAGAAAACGAGTGGGTGGCACGCCAACCCCAGCCACGGATCAATGGCTATGGCACAAAAATCGCTGCGCAGTCGATTAATAGCGCTGATGGGCCGATTGAGTACTGGCGGGCTGTGGATGTTTATGCCTCGACGTATTCCCCCTGCCATTCTGGAGGCGATAAGTGCTATCCGAATACGTCCAGCGGAAAACCCGTAGTGAAAGGCGTGATTGCTGTA